>JAVROZ010000740.1:0-6714 GCA_032162485.1 Mycobacterium sp. | reverse complement strand
GTTGCGGATCGTCGGGGTCGGTGAGCTGTTGCAGCACCGATGTCCCGCGCTCGAAGGTTCCTGTCGCGGTGACGCCGAAAACCGTTGTTGCCCAACGGTCGTCGTCGGCGCCGAGAATATCGGTCAGCTGTGCGGGGGTCCAGACATACGTCGATCCCTCGTGGCCGTCGGCGTCAGCGTCCAGCGACGACGTGAACATCTCGCCGTCGGCGAGGTCGTCGAGCAGAAATCGTGCCGTCTGCGCGGTGACGCGGCGCGCCAGCGGATCCTCCGTTCGGCGGGCCCAGTGCGCGTACGCGCGCAGCAGCAGCGCGTTGTCGTAGAGCATCTTCTCGAAATGCGGCACTACCCAGGCGTTGTCGACGCTGTAGCGGGCGAAACCGCCGGCCAGCTGGTCGTAGATGCCACCGCGGGCCATTGCGGCGCCGGTGTGCGCCACCGCCTGCAGCACCGCCGCCGATCCGGTGCGCTCGAAATTGCGCAGCAGTGCCTCTAGCAGCGCCGATGGCGGGAACTTGGGTGCGGTGCCCCAACCGCCGTGGATGGTGTCCCGATCGCGCAGCACTGCGGCCACGGCGTGATCGCACAATTCGGGTGCGATATCGGGTCCACCACCGGGCAATCCCGAACTCAGCGAGCGCAGCTCCCCGGCGATGTGATCGGAAGCCTCCTCGACCTCACCGCGGCGTTCCCGCCATGTCTCGGTGACGGCCGCGAGGAGCTGCAGGAAACCTTCCTTGGCGTAGTAGGTGCCGCAATAGAACGGCCTGCCGTCGGGAGTGAGGAAGCACGTCATCGGCCAACCACCATGCCCGGTGAGCGCGACGGTGGCGTTCATGTAGACCGCGTCGATATCGGGTCGTTCCTCCCGGTCCACCTTGATGCAGACGAATCCGGCGTTCATGACGGCGGCCACTTCGTGGTCTTCGAACGACTCGTGCGCCATGACGTGACACCAGTGGCAGGCGGCGTAACCGATGGACAGCAGGATCGGCACATCGCGCGCCGCTGCGTCGGCAAGTGCCGGCGGCGTCCACTGCTGCCAGTGCACCGGGTTGTCGGCGTGCTGACGCAGGTATGGGCTGGTCGCCTGGCCGAGGGTGTTCGTGCCCGCTGGGTCAGTCGGGCGCACGGGCGGATCCAGGTGGTCGGGCAGGTCCGTCGCTGCCGGGCCCCGGGCCCCCGTTCTCGTCGTCGACCACTGGGTCCGTGCCTTCGTCGGCGGCCTGGTCCGGCTCGGGGTTCTGCCGATCGAACGATTCGGGGACCTTCTTCAGTTGCTTGTTCATCGACCGGACCAGGAACACCGTGGCGATCACCAGCGCGACGACCACCACGAGTCCTATTGGACTGGCCTTGCCGAAATCGGGACCGTTGTTCTTGGTAGCGCCCTCAGCAATCACGGTGAGTAGAAGGTGGCTCACCAGTCCTCGATTCCTTCGAACAGATCGGTCTCGGGCAGGGCGGCCGGGACGCGTGAGCGGGCCAACTCGAATTCTTCGGTCGGCCAGAGCCGTTCCTGCCACGACAACGGGGCGGCGAAGAATTCGGCGTTGGGGTCGATCTGGGTGGCGTGCGCGCGGAGCGCATCGTCACGCTGGCCGAAATACGCCGAGCACTCGACGCGGGTGGTCACCCGTGACGCCAGGTGGTCATTTTTCGGAAGCCAGAGATCAAGCCATTTCCCAAACGGGCCTTCCTGCCCGTGCTTGGCGAATTCGTCTTGCAGCAGCTGCATCCGGGCCCGCAGGAAACCGTGGACATAGTAGAGCTTGGGCACCGTCCAGGGCTTGCCCGCGTCCGGGAACCGGACATAGTCACCGGCCGCCTCATAGGCCGCGACCGATACCTCGTGACAGCGGATGTGATCGGGGTGTGGGTAACCGCCGTTCTCGTCATAGGTGATCATCACGTGCGGCTGGAACTCGCGGACCACCCGCACCAGAGATTCGGTGGGCCGCTCCAGCGGCTCCAGCGCAAAACAGCCTTCGGGCAGTGGCGGCAACGGGTCGCCCTTGGGTAGACCCGAGTCAACGTAGCCCAGCCAGGTGTGTTCCACGCCGAGGATCTCTGCCGCCTTGGCCATCTCGTCACGGCGGATTTCGTGGATGTGTCCGTGCACGTCAGGTAGGTCCATCGCCGGATTGAGGATGTCGCCGCGTTCGCCGCCGGTCAACGTCACAACCATTACCCGATGACCCTCATCGGCATACCGGGCAAGGGTGGCGGCACCCTTGCTGGATTCGTCGTCGGGGTGGGCATGCACCGCCATCAACCGCAGATTGCTCACGTGCTCCCTAGTCCGTCCACGGGCCGCCCACCGACCCTGCAAGTGCCCCTATACTTCCAGTTCTCCTATACCCCACAACTCCCCAGGGCATGGCTGAACACTTGACTGAAGGTTCCACCTCGCGTCCCGAGGCGCGCTACGGCCGCACCCGGTTGTCCCGAAAATCACGACGCCGCGTCGCCATCGGCCTGGGTGCGCTGGTCCTCGCGGCCGGCGTGGGCCTTGCCCTGGTCGGTTACCAACGGATCGGCACCGGCCCGGTCACCGGCACGCTGGCCGGTTATCAGTTGATCGACGACGAGACGGCGTCGGTGACGATCAGTGTGACCCGCAAGGACCCGTCCCGCCCGGTGGACTGCATCGTGCGAGTGCGGTCCAGGGACGGCGGCGAGACGGGCCGCCGAGAGGTGCTGGTGCCCCCGGCCAACCAAGCCACCGTGCAGGTGACGACCACCCTGAAATCCAGCAAGCCACCGGTGCTGGCAGACGTATACGGCTGCGGCACAGACGTGCCCGGTTACCTGCGGCCGTCCTAAGGGGCAACGAACGCCGAACTGCGGCTATGTCGGTCATCTACCGTTTGCGCGGTGGTAACATCGGAGAATGCACGGTCCTGCTGGGACCGTGTATTGCTGCATTAAAGGCCGTGACCGGAACCAACTGGCAGCTACCGGGTTGGGGACCCGCAAACACCCGAAAGCGGGATCAGAACTTACGCGGATACGCGGAACGAGGAACAAGGAGCGCCACGAGATGACGGACACTCAGGTGACCTGGTTGACCCAGGAGTCGCATGACCGACTGAAGACCGAGCTCGACCAGCTGATCGCGAATCGTCCAGTCATCGCCGCTGAAATCAACGACCGCCGCGAAGAAGGCGACCTGCGCGAGAACGGCGGCTACCACGCGGCCCGCGACGAGCAGGGCCAGCAGGAGGCCCGCATCCGTCAGCTGCAGGACCTGCTCAACAACGCGAAGGTGGGCGAGGCGCCGAAGCAGTCCGGCGTTGCCCTGCCTGGTTCGGTCGTGAAGGTGTTCTATGACGGCGACGAGTCGGACAATGAGACCTTCCTGATCGCCACCCGCCAGGAGGGTGTCAACGAAGGCAAGCTCGAGGTGTACTCACCGGCCTCACCCCTGGGCGGTGCCCTGATCGACGCCAAAGTCGGTGAGACCCGCACCTACAAAGTGCCCAGCGGCAATACGGTGAAGGTCACGCTGGTCAGCGCGGAGCCCTACCACTCTTAGCAAGCGCGGGTCGCCGAGTCAGCCCAGCGCCTGCTCTAGATCGGCCAGCAGGTCGGCGACATCCTCGATACCGACGGAAAGCCGCACCAGGTCGTCGGGCACCTCTAACTGCGAACCGGCCGTCGAGGCGTGAGTCATAGCGCTGGGATGCTCGATCAGCGACTCAACCCCGCCCAGCGACTCGGCGAGGATGAAGACATGGGTCTTGGCGCACAGCTCTTCGGCTGCCTGTCGCCCCGCGCGCATGCGCACTGAGACCATGCCGCCGAACCCGCGCATCTGCCGCGCGGCGATTTCGTGGCCGGGGTGAGTGGGCAAGCCCGGATATAGCACGGTGCTCACCGACGGCTGCTCGGCAAGGAATTCCGCCACTGCGGCGGCGTTTTCGCTGTGCCGCTGCATCCGCAGCACCAGCGTCTTCAACCCGCGGATGGTCAGATAGGCGTCGAACGGACCGGGCACCGCGCCCGCCCCGTTCTGCAGGAAGGCGAACGCCTGGTCGAGTTCCTCGTCATTGGTGACCAGCGCGCCACCGACTACGTCGGAGTGGCCGCCGATGTACTTGGTGGTTGAGTGCAGCACCACATCGGCGCCCAACGTCAAGGGCTGCTGCAGCGCTGGTGAAGCAAAAGTGTTGTCCACCAACACTTTCGCAGAACCGCCGGCTTCCGCCCGGGCGATGGCGGATATCTCGCTGATATCGGCGATCGACAGCAGCGGGTTGGTCGGCGTTTCCACCCAGATCAACCGGGTGTGCGGTGTGATCGCGGCGCGCACCGCGTCGAGATCCGATAGCGCCACCGGCGTGTAGGTGATACCCCACGGGGCGAAGACCTTGTCGATCAGCCGAAAGGTGCCGCCATAAGCGTCGTCGGGAATTACCACGTGGTCTCCGGGCCGCAACACGGCGCGCAGGACGCAGTCGGTGGCCGCCATTCCGGAACTGAACGCGCGACCGAAGACACCTTCTTCCACCGCCGCCAACGAGGCCTCCAACGCGGCACGAGTGGGGTTGCCGGTGCGCGCGTATTCGAACCCGCCCCGCAGACCGCCGACGCCATCTTGGGCGAACGTGCTGCTGGCATAGATCGGGGGGTTGACGACACCGGTCGCCGGATCCGGGCGGTAGCCGGCGTGGATCGCTTTGGTGGCCAGCCCGATGAATTCGTGGTCTTTGCTCATCGACGGTCAGCCTAGTCGGACCTAGCCGGGCCCCCAGCGAACGCCACCCCGACCGCAAAGGCGCGACCGGGGTGGCGCATCGCCAATCACGCACTCACACAGTGAGTTGCGTGCTCGAGTCAGAGCGGCAAGCAAACCGTCGTCATGATTTTATCGGCCAAGGTCTGACGCTTCTTGTCCCACAGCGGAAACAGGAAACCGACGTAGCAGATGATCGCGTCGACAAAGTGCGCAATCTGCCGCACCAACGACATGCCGAATCCCAGCGGCTCTCCGGTGGTCTCGCTGACCACCTTGAACTTCATGATCGACTTGCCGATGCTCGATCCGGTAGTGCCCTGCTTGTAGCCGTAGTTCCAGACCACGTAGGCGGCGATCGCCAGATATGCCAGCCAGTTGACCAACACACCGATGGTCGACTCCTCCTGGTAGCAGTACGCGGGCACCCCGGAGTAGGGACTGGTGACGCACGATTCGTGCTGCGTGGCCATGGATATCACGAAGGCGATGCCGTAGACGACCAGCACCGGGGCGTAGTCGATGAGGAACGCCAGCACGCGGGTCAGCCACGGTGTGTAGGAATCGGTGGGCAGCTCCCGGATCGCCGGTCCCGGTGGTGGCGGCGCGTAGCCGCCTGCCGAAGGGGGCGGGGGCGGGTAGCCACCTTGTACCGGCGGCGGAGGCGGGGCCGAGCCACCGGGCGGCGGCGGAAAGCCGCCACTGCCGGGCGGCGGGGGAGGCTGATATCCACCCGATGAGCCATGCGGCGGGGGCGGCGGCGGGTACGACCCGCCGGGCTGATCGGTCATGGGCAACCTTCCAGTGCGGATTTAGCTGAACTAAGCCGCGCATACAGTACCCGAGAAGAGACCTATGTCACAGACACACGGGTACCAAGACCGAACCGCTACCGTCGTCGCGGCCCCTCGGAGAGGAATCCCAACAAGTCATAGCGGGTAATCACCCCGACGGGTTTGCCCTCCTCCACCACCATGAACGCGTCCGAGTCGCGCAGCGCCTTGCCCGCCACGCTGACCAGCTCGCCGGCCCCGATCAGGCGCAGCGGGGGGCTCATGTGCTGGGACACCGCGTCGGCCAGCTTGGCGCGGCCCTCGAAGACCGCCGACAACAGCTCGCGTTCCGAGACGCTGCCGGCGACCTCGCCGGCCATCACCGGCGGCTCGGCGCCGACGACCGGCATCTGCGACACCCCGTATTCACGCAGAATCCCGATGGCGTCGCGCACGGTCTCCGACGGGTGAGTGTGCACGAGGTCAGGCAACGCACCGGACTTGCGCCGCAATACGTCACCGACCGTGGGCTCCTGGGCCGAGCCGTCCAGCCGATTGCGTAGGAACCCGTACGAGGACATCCACCCGTCGTTGAAGATCTTCGACATGTAACCCCGCCCGCCGTCCGGCAACAGGACGACGACCAGCGAGTCCGGCCCGGCCTGCTCGGCTACCTTCAGCGCGGCGACGACGGCCATCCCGCACGACCCGCCGACCAACATCGCTTCTTCGCGGGCCAGCCGCCTGGTCATGTCGAAGGAGTCGGAGTCCGACACGGCGATGATCTCGTCGGGCACAGCCGGGTCGTAGGCCGCCGGCCAGAAGTCCTCACCGACACCCTCAACCAGATAGGGCCGACCGGTGCCACCCGAATACACCGACCCTTCCGGGTCGGCGCCGATCACCCGCACCCGGCCTTCGGAGACCTCTTTCAGGTAACGGCCAGCGCCGGTTATCGTGCCGCCGGTGCCGATGCCGGCGACGAAATGGGTGATTTTGCCGTCGGTGTCCGCCCAAATCTCCGGGCCGGTGGTCGCGTAATGGCTCGCCGGGCCCTCAGGGTTTGAGTATTGGTCGGGCTTCCAGGCCCCTGCTATTTCCCGGACCAGGCGGTCGGAAACACTGTAATAGCTGTCCGGGTCCTCCGGCGGCACCGCCGTCGGGCAGACGACTACCTCGGCGCCATAGGCACGCAGCACATTT
>JAVROZ010000739.1:0-2710 GCA_032162485.1 Mycobacterium sp. | reverse complement strand
GACCCGGATGCAGACCGCTGTCGGGCGGCCGCAGTTCTCCGCCGTCCTCGAATGCGCCACCAGGGCACGCGAACTCGGCAAGCACGTCTGGGCCGACGGCGGCGTCCGGCACCCGCGCGACGTGGCCCTCGCGCTGGCCGCGGGAGCGTCCAGCGTGATGATCGGCTCATGGTTCGCCGGCACCTATGAGTCGCCGGGCGACCCGCATCGTGACAGCAACGGCCGCACCTACAAGGAGAGCTTCGGTATGGCGTCGGCGCGGGCGGTGGCACTCCGTACTGCGGACGACACCCCGTTCCAGCGTGCTCGGAAGGGATTCTTCGGCGAGGGGATCTCGACCGCCCGGATGTACCTGGACCCCGAACGGCCGAGCGTCGAGGACGTGCTCGACTCCATCGTGTCCGGCATCCGCAGCTCCTGCACGTACGTCGGTGCCACCAACCTCGCGGAGTTCCACGACCGAGCGGTGGTCGGCATCCAGACCGCCGCCGGCTACACCGAAGGGCAACCGGTCGACACCAGCTGGTGATGCCGGTCACGCGGCCTCGTTCGTCAGTCACATCGCGCTCGTGCGATCCGTCGAAGAAGCAGAACCGAGAAGGTCTGCTGATCCGACTGGGGCGTGAGAGCCCGGTCCGAACGAGGTGGGCAACCAATGTCGTCAACCATTCTGGTCACCGGTGGCACTGGGACCTTGGGGCGTCTCGTCACGCCGATGGTGCTGGACGCGGGCTACCAGGTGCGGGTCCTCAGCCGGAGCAGCCGTGACGCGGCAGCCGGGATCGAATACGTGACCGGCGACCTGCTCGCGGGTGAGGGCATCGAGTCCGCGGTCGACGGGGCCGAGCTCGTCCTGCACCTGGCCGGCGGGCAGAAGGGCGACGACGTCGCCACCCGAAATCTGGTGAAGGCCGCAACCCGCGCCGCAGTACAGCATCTGGTCTACATCTCGGTGATCGGAGCCGACCGGGTGCCGTTGGCGTGGCTCAAGTCCAAAATGGCCGCGGAGCAGGCTGTCGCCGAATCGGGCGTGCCGTGGACGACGCTGCGCGCGGCCCAGTTCCACACCCTCACGCTCACCATGGTGAGGGGGATGGCGAAACTGCCGGTTGTCCCGATCCCGGGCGGGTTGCGGCTGCAGCCTGTCGATGCGCGCGATGTGGCGGCCAGGCTGGTGGAACTCGTGCACGGTGCGCCGGCCGGCCAGGTGCCGGATCTGACCGGGCCAAAGGTCTACGCACTGGGCGACCTCATTCGCGGCTACCTGAAGGCGACCGGCAAGCACCGCCTGACGATGCCGATCCGCATTCCGGGCAAGGCCGGCCGCTCCTACCGGGCGGGCGAGAACCTCACTCTCGAGGGTGCAACCGTCGCGCAGCGTAGCTGGGAAGAATTCCTGGCCGAGCGCCTGCATTAATCGCGCTGTAACGCTTTTTCCGCGGCTCCGATACACAGGTGAGCAGTTGCGCTGTTCTGCGCGCTGCCACTGGGGCTGGGGGGCCTTCGAATGGATAACACGGAATTCACTGCTGCCTGTCTCTTTGTAGGCGAGTTCGAAATTCTGAGCTCATTGTGACGGGCCGACTACGCGCACGGAATAGTTTCCTCGCAATCACGTTGGTTGTTGTCATTGCTGTAGTCATCTCAGTACTCAACGCAGCTACAGCGAGCTCGGCTCAGACCGCTGGTTCGGCGCAAACCGCCAGTTCGCCTGTCGCGCCGGTGCCCGCGGTGACCCAGAAAGGCGTCACCTGCAACACGGTGCCTGCTGCGGAACTCAACAAATGCATCAGTCTGATGCTGTCGGACCCTAACGGTGCGTACTCGCCTGATCACGTTTACACCGCTGCCGAGAAGCAACCGGTTTATGCACCGCGGCAACTCGCTGCGGCCGCTGCACCGGTGAATCCCGGGTCCTGGTCGGTCGTCGCCACCTGCACGGTCAACAACTACAACGTGAACGCCATCCATGCCAGCGTGACGAAGTCCGGCAAAGTGTTGATGACGGCTGGATCCGGCTATAGCAGGGCAAATTTCGCTCAGAAGGTCTTCAAGACGTGGCTGTGGGATCCCAAGTCACCCCCCGGGACGTGTCCCCGGGAGATCCCGATGCCGGCCGTCGATCTCTTCTGTTCCGGTCACACGCACCTGCCCGATGGTCGGGTGCTGTTCTTCGGCGGCACCGCCCACTACGGGGACGGCACCCTGGGCTACACCGGAATTCGCGAATCCTTCGCGTTCGATGACGCCACCGAGACGTACACGCCGTTAGGCCTGATGAACGTCGCACGCTGGTATCCGAACGGTCCGGTCAACGCTGTCGGCAATCCCATCATCGTCGGCGGCTTCGATGCTGCCGGTAAGTTGACCACCACCAACGAGAGCTTCAACCCGGCCACGGGGCAGTTCACGAAGCTCCCCGGCACCCGGCTCTTCCCGCTGTACGCCGGCATGGTGTTGAGGAAGAACGGCACCCTTTGCTACTCCGGCGCCAACATGGGCGGACGCGCGGGTACTTCACCGGGATGCTGGAACTGGACGAACAACGGCTGGTATCCGATCCCCGGCCTGCTCTACCCGGACTGCCGGGACCAGGCCAACACGTTGCTGCTCTACCCCGCGCAGACCCAGAAGTTCATGGTGATCGGTGGTGGATGCGGAACCGGTACCACCGGAACCACGGCGACCGTCGACATGAACGCGGCGTCGC
>JAVROZ010000738.1:0-2559 GCA_032162485.1 Mycobacterium sp. | reverse complement strand
CGTTCTCGCTCTGCAACACCAGGCCGAGCATGTAGGCGGCGCTGGTCTTGGCCGGTGCGTGCACGACGGCACCGCCGCGGTTGCCGCGCCGCACCGAGACCAATCCCTCGGTCTCCAGGATCCGCAGCGCTTCGCGCAGGGAGACCAGGCTGACCTTGAACTGGTCAACGAGGACTTCCTGGCGCGGCAACAGATCGCCGTCGGAGAGCTCGCCGTCGATGATCTGGCGACGCAACTCATCGGCTACGATTTCGGCGATCCTTGGTGCCGACAGTCGGCGGCGGGCGTCAGGTCCAATTCCCACGGCGGTCATCCGATTCCTCGCTGCCTAAAGGGCCTGCAAAAGATCAAGCGCACGGCCGGTACCCGCGAACTCGACTGGCTTAGCTATTTTAGCAGTAATGGTATAAATAGCCGCGTGAGTGACGTGGCCGATCGCCGGCCGACACCGCTCGACGGACTCCGGGTGGTCGAGATCAGTGACCGCTTGGCCGGCAGCTACTGCGGGAAACTGCTGACGGACGCCGGTGCGCACGTCCGCAAAATGGAACCGCCGCAGGGGGATCCGCTACGGCGGTACTCGGCGACGGCTACACCGGTGCCGGATGGTCCGAACGGCCAGGCCTCGCCGTTGTACTGCTACCTCAATGCCGGCAAGAGCAGCCTGAGTGTCGCGCCGGATTCCGAGCGCTACCGCGCCGAAGTGGCCGCTGCCGACGTCGTGGTCGTGACCGGGGGCCGTTCGCAGGCCGCCGCACTGGGCGTCGATCCGCAGCAGTTGCTGGCGCAGTCTCCGCAGGCGGTCGTGGTCACAATCTCCGACTTCGGCTGGACGGGACCATTTGCGGACCGCGCCGCTACTGAGTTCACGCTGCAAGCCTGGTCGGGTTGCACCGGTTTTCGGGGGGATCCCGCCGGGCCGCCCATCTCGATCGGTGGCGACCTCGGCGAGTACATGGGCGGCGTGTATGCGGCGTTCGGCGCGCTGGCCGTGCGCCGCCGCGTCGCGCAGGGCGGCCCGGGCGAACATCTGGATCTGTCCATGCTCGAGGCGATCACAGCCATGCAGAGCAGCGAATGGCTGCATTCCCAACTGCTGCGGGTCCCACCGATTCGCCGCACCCTTGAAGTACCTTCGATCGTCCCGGCCAAAGACGGCTACGTCGGCATCACGATGGTGACCGGACAACAGTGGCTGGACTTCGCCGCGATGGTCGAATGCCCTCAGTTCGAGGAGATTCCACAGCTGCGTTTTCAGATCGGTCGCTGGGAGTACCGCGATCTCATCCACGAATTGATCGGTCCGTGGATGGCCGAACGGACCGTCGCCGAGATCGTCGAGTTGGGACAACTTTTCCGGCTGCCGATCGCGGCACTGGGGAACGGCGCCACCGTGCGCGACATGGCTTACATGACCGAACGTGCGGTCTTCGTCGAGAACCCGGCCGGTTTTCATCAGCCGCGGCCGCCGTGGTTGATGTCGCGCTGCGCGCCCGCGCCACCGCGTGATACTTCCGCTATCGGCGCAGCCAACGACGAAATACCTTGGCAAAGAGGCGAATCCGAGCTCAAGTCAACGGTCACCGGCTTGCCGCTGCAGGGTGTCCGCATTGTCGACTTGACCGCGTTCTGGGCTGGGCCAGCCGCCACTCACCTGCTGGCCGCGTTCGGCGCCGACATCGTCAAGGTGGAGTCGATCCAGCGTCCCGATGGCATTCGGTACTCCGGTGGCATGCGCACCGATGTGGACGACTGGTGGGAGTACGGCTGGGTGTTCCAGGCGATGAACACCAACAAGCGTTCGGTCACACTGGATCTGGGAAGCAGTGACGGACGCCGCCTGTTTCGGAGTCTGGCCGCCGGCGCCGACGTGGTGATCGAGAACTTCTCGCCGCGCGTGATGGACCATTTCGATCTAACCGCCGACGTGCTGCTGGAGCTCAACCCGAAGCTCGTCGTCGTCCGGATGCCGGCGTTCGGTCTGGACGGCCCGTGGCGGGAACGGGTCGGATTCGCCCCGACGATGGAACAGATCGGCGGGTTGACGTGGGTGACGGGTCTGCCCGAGTCGCCGCCGGTGACGCCGCGCGGCGCCTGTGATCCACTGGCCGGTGTGCATGCGGCGTTCTCGGTGTTGGCCGCGCTGCACTTCGCCGAACGCACCGGCACCGGCCAGCAAGTCGAGCTGCCGATGCTCGAAACGGTGCTGAATACCACCGCGATCCAGCCCATCGAAGCCGAGGTCTTCGGTAAAACACTGAGTCGCCGGGGCAACCGCGGTCAGGGCGGGGCCCTGCAGAACCTTTACCGGTGCGCGGGGGCCGACGACGATTGGATCGCGGTCAGCGTGTGCGACGACCTGCAGTGGGCAGCGCTGGTTGATCTGATGGACCGACCCTCCTGGGTTGATCAGGAACTGTCGACGGAAGTCGGGCGACGCGCGCGCGCCGACGAGGTCGACCGCCGTCTGCAGGAGTGGTTCGCCGGCCAACCGCTCGAATCAGCGGTGCAGCGGCTGGCAAGCGCAGGAGTTCCGGCCGCGCCCGTCGTGTCGCCGTC
>JAVROZ010000737.1:0-10320 GCA_032162485.1 Mycobacterium sp. | reverse complement strand
AACCCGTTTCAACCATGGTCAATTTGGGGTACACCACCTGAGGTCCAGTCACAGGCCTTCCAACGTAGCTTTTCCCCAATTGTTTTGAGGAGCTCAGGATGAGCCTTGCCGTCACCGAAGCCTTTGTCACACCGCTGCGGTTAAGCCCGCGTCTGGTCTCAGTGCTGGGCGCCGAACACAGCACGCTACGAGCGGCTGTGCAGAGCTTCGATTCAGCGGTCATCGCCTATGTCGGTGGCGAGATTGACGCCTGCAGCGAAGAAGCCTGGCGGCTGCTGCTTGCCGAGGCATCGGCCTTCGCCGCCGCGCCTCAGCTTTTCATCGTCGATGTGAACAGTGTGGACTTCATGTCGTGCTCGTCGTATCAGGCTTTGGCCGAGGAGGCCGACCGGTGCCGTGCACGCGGAATCGATCTGTGCCTGGTCAGTCTTGACTCGTCTGTCCGTCGGATCGTCGCAGCGTGCGGCCTCAGCGATGTGCTGACCGTGCATGCCAGCGCACCGCAGAGCCTTCAGGTCATGGAAGAGGCGCGCGAAGAGCAAGCCTGCTGACCCGGCTCGCACTTACGTCGGGCCGCCGGCAAATTAGCGAAATACGTTCTCGGCCATCGTCGGGGCTAGATGTGACGACCCGCTGCGCCCCAATTTCGCATGATCGGTGAACCCATCCCGGCGAGGACACGACCCTACTATGGTTTTGAGCGTGGACCATGGGGCGGAGCGGGGGCCCAGGAGACAGTTTCTGTCCGATTGCGCGAGTGAGCAGCTGCATCTATCCGGCCGAATTCAAGCCCATGGAGCGCTGGTCGCCGCGGATCTGCAAAGTCTCCGCGTCACGTACGCCAGCGCCAACACCCGTGAGTTGATCGGAGTGGAGCCGAATCAGCTGTTCGATTCGCCGGTGATCGAAATCCTTTCCGTTGATGAACAGCAGCGGCTTGAGCAGGCGATTGAGCAGAGCGGTGACCGGCCTTCGTCGCCCGATCTGTACGGAATGCGTCTGGCGGCAGCTCCATTCGACGGCAAGGTCGATGTGATCCTGCATCAAGTAGGCGAGCAGGTCGTCATCGAGATCGAGAGGTCGCACGGTGACGAACAAACCGATCTCGTCCCGGTTCTGCATGCCTCACAGGCGATCGGTGAAGCGACCAGCGTGTCTGAAGTTGAGGCGGCAGTTGTAAGCGCAGTGCGCGCGCTGACCGGATTCGAGCGTGCGATGGTCTACCGGTTCCATGACGACGAGCACGGAGAGATCGTCGCCGAAGATCATCGTCCCGGCGTGATCCCCTACCTCGGGCATCATTTTCCCGCGAGCGACATTCCGCCCCAAGCTCGCCAGCTTTACACCCGCAAAGCGTCGCGCTTCATACCCGATGTCGACGGCGATGAGGTTGTAGTGATGGCGTCGCCACGTTTGGCAGGCAGGAGTCTTGACCTGAGCCACGCAGCGTTGCGAAGCGTTTCCCCATTCCACCTCGAATACATGCGCAACATGAAGACAGCAGCGAGCGTTTCGTTCGCCATGGCCGACGGAGGCCGGCTGAGCAGACTCGTCTCCTGTACATCTGGAGTCCCTCAATGGCTGTCTCGCTCGAAGCGTCGGTCGTGTGAACTGGTAGTCCTGCAGGCAAAACTCCAAGTCGTTGCAGCTGAACAAATCTCAAGACTGAACGATGCGGCCAGCCGCGCAGCCATCCGGACCCGGCTCAGGGCAGCGATGCAGAGCGCGCCCGCAATTGCCGAAGGACTCACGTCTGCTTCGGGTGACGTGCTGGCGCTGTGCCAAGCAGACGGCGCATCCGCATGTGTGGACGGGCAATACCGGTCGATCGGCGCAGTGCCAACCGAAAGTGCCGTGCGAAGACTCGCCGGCGAAATCCGCGGGGCCCGGTCCCCGGGCTTGCCCTGGGCAACCGACCGATTGCCGCAGTCGACATCTGAGTCTCTCGGTGCAGCTGGCTGCTTGTTCGTCGCGCTCGGAGCACCGGATGACTTCGTGATCTGGTTCCGACGAGACCGTGTGCAGCAGCTCCGCTGGCTGGGGGACCCGCACGATCACACCACTGGCTTGATCAATCCGAGGAAGTCGTTCGATACCTGGGTGGAGCGGGTCAGCGGTTCGAGTACGCCCTGGACAGACGCCGACCTGGAGGCGGCGCAACTGGTTGCATATGACGTCGAATCGTCCCAGCTGAGCCGGGCGCAGGCCCAACTTGCGCACCTCGGCCTGTACGACTCGCTGACTGGGTTACCGAATCGCCGCCATCTGAGTTCTGTTATGTCTGCGAAGCTGGCCGGAGCAACACCAACTGATCCGATGGCCGCCATCTTCATCGATCTCGACCGCTTCAAGAAAGTCAATGATCAGTACGGGCACGAAGCAGGCGACTGCGTGCTGCGCGAGGCGGCGCGGCGCATTGCCGAGGCAACCCGCGCCCGCGACGTCGTGTTGCGGGCCGGTTCGGAGGATCCGCCCGCGGTCAGGCTTGGCGGTGACGAGTTCCTCGTGCTGTTGCCGGGGGCAGGTGCCGAGGGGGCTGCACTCGTGGCTGACCGGATCCGTCAGTCGCTGCGCGAACCGATTACCATCGGCCCTGAGCTCCGGCTGACCATAAGCGCGGCGATCGGAGTGGCGCTGGCAACAGGGCCCGAAGAATTGCACCATTTGCTGAGGCGGGCCGACGCGGCAATGTATGAAGAGAAGCGCCGCGCCGACTCCCGCCGCTGAACTCGAGTTTGGCGCTAGCGATCGTCGAGGCTCACGCTGACCGACACCCGACCCCGCTCGTCGCGGTGGGCGACGGCATGGCCGGTGCGGTCGGCGCCATCGAAGTTGAGCAGGGTGATCGGCCCGCCGTCGCCGAGAAAGTTCCGCCACCACGACTTCGCGTCCGGCGCCGAGACGCCGATCAGGACTTTTCCGCCCGAGCGGCGGCGGTACCCGACCGGAATCTCGAAGGTCTTGCCGGAGCGGCGGCCTTCGTAGCGGATGACGATGAGCCCGCGCCGAATCACACCACCGAGAACAGGCGCGTTGATAAGCGAGACGGCAAGCGCGTTCATCGTGCGGAAAAACACCGAATCTGACATTCCGGAAGGCATGAGGCCAGGCTAGCTACCCGACCCCCGAGCTTCCCATCGAATCGCATCTCGCTAAATTCAGGACGCGAGAGTTCGCCAAAGGCTAGGAAGGAATCACATGAACGCGCAGGTCGAGCAGCTGGAATTCCAGGCAGAGGCCCGGCAACTGCTGGATTTGATGGTCCACTCGGTCTACTCCAACAAGGACTCGTTCCTGCGGGAGCTGATCTCCAACGCCTCCGATGCGCTGGACAAGGTGCGCCTGGAAGCTCTGCGCAATAAGGACCTCGATGTCGACACCTCCGATCTGCACGTCGAGATCGAGGTTGACCGGGACGCACGCACGCTGACCATCCGCGACAACGGCATCGGTATGACGCGCGACGAAGTCGTGGACCTGATCGGCACGCTGGCCAAGTCAGGCACCGCCGAGCTGCGTCAACAACTGCGGGAAGCCAAGAACGCCAAGGACTCCGAAGCCTCCGAAGAGCTGATCGGCCAGTTCGGGATCGGCTTCTACTCCTCGTTCATGGTCGCCGATAAAGTTCAGCTGCTGACGCGTAAGGCCGGCGAGAGCGAGGCCACCAAGTGGGAATCCAGCGGCGAGGGCACCTACACCATCGAATCCGTCGCGGATGCCCCCCAGGGCACATCGGTCACCCTGCATCTGAAACCCGTCGACGCCGAGGACGAACTGCACGACTACACCTCGGATTGGAAGATCAAGAGCCTGGTCAAGCAGTACTCCGATTTCATCGCCTGGCCCATCCGGATGGAGGTCGAGCGACGCATCCAGGTTCCTTTGGAGGAAGGCTCCGAGGAAACCCGCGAAGAGGTCGTCATCGATACCGAGACGCTGAACTCGATGAAGGCGTTGTGGTCAAAACCCAAAGACGAGGTCTCCGAGGAGGAGTACAAGGAGTTCTACAAGCACGTCGCGCACGCCTGGGACGACCCGCTCGAGGTCATCGTCATGAAGGCGGAGGGCACCTTCGAGTATCAGGCGTTGTTGTTCATCCCGTCCCAAGCCCCGTTCGACCTGTTCAACCGGGACGCGAAAATCGGGGTGCAGCTCTATGTCAAGCGCGTGTTCATCATGGGCGATTGCGAAGAGCTCATGCCCGAGTACCTGCGCTTCGTCAAGGGAGTTGTCGACGCACAAGACCTGTCGCTCAACGTTTCCCGCGAAATCCTGCAGAAGGACCGACAGATCAACGCGATCCGTCGCCGGCTGACCAAGAAGGTGCTGTCCACCATCAAGGACATCCAGACGCAGCGGCCTGAGGAATACCGCAGCTTTTGGACCCAGTTCGGCAAGGTACTCAAGGAGGGCCTGCTCTCGGACCACGACAACCAGGAGACACTGCTGGCCGTGTCGTCGTTCGCCTCGACGCACAGTGAGGAGGACCCCACCACTCTGGCCGAGTACGTCGAGCGGATGAAGGACGGTCAGACGCAGATCTTCTACGCTGCCGGAGAGAGTCGCCAGCAACTGCTGAAGTCTCCGCACCTGGAGGCCTTCAAAGCCAAGGGCTACGAAGTGCTGCTGCTGACCGACCCGGTGGACGAGATCTGGGTTGGCATCGTCAACGAATTCGACGGCAAGCCGCTGCAGTCGGTGGCCAAGGGCGAGGTGGACCTGGACTCCGATGAGGAGACGTCGACGGCTGAGCGCGAGGAACAGGAAAAAGAGTTTGCCGACCTGCTGACCTGGCTCAAAAACACGCTGACTGAGCACGTGAAGGAAGTGCGGTTGTCCACCCGACTTACCGAGTCGCCGGCCTGCTTGATCACCGACGCCTTCGGAATCACGCCGCAGCTCGCGCGCCTGTACCAGGCGTCCGGACAGGACGTTCCGGTAAGCAAACGGACTCTGGAACTCAATCCGAATCATCCCCTGGTAACCGGGCTGCGCCAAGCTCACGCGGACCGTCCTGAGGATGCCTCGGTCGCCGAGACAGCCGAATTGCTCTATGGCACAGCGCTTCTCGCTGAAGGCGGTGCGTTGGAGGATCCGGCGCGGTTTGCCGAACTGCTGGCCGACCGGCTGGCTCGCACGGTATAGCGGCCACGCCTTAGAAAGTGAGATCATTTGGCGGTGGGCCACGATGACCGACTTAGTGCAGAACAGGTCCACAATGTGGCGTTCTCTAAACCACCTCTCTTCACACGCGGCTACAACGAAGACGAGGTTGACGCATTTCTTGAGCGCGTTGAGGCGGTTCTGCGGGATCCGACAGCATTAGGCGGTGTTTCCCCCGCGGATCTGCACAATGTGGCGTTCTCGCCGCCACCCAAGGGAAGGCGCGGCTACAACAAAGCCGAGGTCGATGCGTTTGTTGACCTTGTCGAAATCGAATTGACCCGCCGCCCACCAGGGCGGGGGAACTTCTAGGATTGCTGCCGGTTCGCTGCGGCGGCTGCCTTGCGATTGAAACCCGGCCAGAACGGCTACCCGCGTCGAATGACCCTGTTTCGAGCGATCGATCCGCACGGCGAGGTTGTCGCGACGGGCGATTTCGATAGTGCCGAAGCCGCTTACAGGTGGTTCGTCAATTCCATCGCCGACAACTACAAGATGGGCTGGCGGATGGAGGTCAGCGACGACGGGCAATGGGCGCATTTCGACGACACCGGAGGGTTCACCGCTCCGATGAGCCGTCGTCGGTCGCCGCGCTAGCGGTCACCTAGACCGCTAGAAGGGCAGCTTCTCGCGAACCAGGTCGGTGAGGAAACGGCCGGTGGATACCGGCTTGAACGCGCGGGCAGCCGCGGTAAGCGCATCGCGCGATTCGGTGGTTAGCTCGACCTCGGCGGCGGCCACATTGAACTCCAGTTGCTCCACACTCGACGCCCCAGGAATAGCCACCACGCCGGGCAGACTGATCAGCCACGCGAGCGCAACCTGTGCCGGCTTTGCGTCGACTTCGGACGCGACGTCGCGCAGCGTCTGTAGCAGGGGTTCGATCCGACGCAGGTTCTCGGTACCGAACAGCGAATTCGCGGCGCGTACTCCGCCCGGGCGATTGTCGAGGCCGTATTTTCCGCCCAGCAGTCCCTGCGCCAGCGGGCTGTAGGCGATCACAATGCGGTTCTCGCGCTCGGCGAAAGGAACCATGTCTTCCAGCGCGCGAGGGTAGGCCAGGGAGAAGGACACCTGATTGCTGATGACCGGACGGCCAAGCGCGGCGTCGGCCTTCTTCCACCGGTCGAGTGAATAGTTGGAAACGCCGGCGGCGCCGATCTTGCCCTCGTCGAGTAGGTCGCGCATGCCGGGCATGATCACCGAATCGGGCACCAGCGGGTTGGATTGGTGGATCTGGTACAGCGGAATTCGGTCCAGCTGCAAGCGCCGGGCGCTGCCGCGTTCGCGCTGTTTGATCACCGCCGGAAACGGTGCGACCGGAAAGATCTTGCTGGCCACGGCAACATCGGCGCGCTCGTCACCGAGTGCGTCACCGAGGATTTTTTCGCTCTTGCCCAACCCGTAGACCTCGGCGGTGTCGAACAGCGTGACACCCAGGGCGCGGGCGCGCTGCACGATGTCACGTGCGGCGCCTGAGGCGTAACTGTCCCCGTAACCCCACTCGCGTGAACCGAACTGCCAGGTTCCCAGACCGATGCGACTGACCTGACCGACTCCGTCGACGTCAACGTATTTCATAAGCCCACCGTATACACCCGCGGGCCGCCCCTACGTCGTGGTGTTTGTCGGTGGCGTCCTCAGATCTGAGCTTCGCCGCCATCTACGAACAGTTCCGCCCCGGTCATGTAGCTGCTTTGGTCAGAGGCGAGGAACACCACGGCCGAGGCTATTTCGTCGGGTCGACCCAGTCTGCCCATCGGAACGGTGGTTGCCCACTCCCGTCGCCATCGACCCGATGGACGCCACAGCGACGTCGATGGGTTCCTGCCTACGGCCGGTCAGGAAGGCATGCGCACCTTCGATGGCCATGCGCTGTGCGGCGGCGAGCCCGATTCCCGTGGTGCCACCTGTCACCAACGCGGTTTTTCCCTGCAGGAGAGACACGTTCGTCAGGTCGCGCTCGAGGTGGCGGGTGTAGCGGCCAGGGCGCGGGGCATGAAGTCGCGGATGAATCCACTGATCTCGTCACCGTGGGTTTCCAGCGCGAAGTGCCCAGCATCCAAGAGGTGGAACTCACCGTTGGGGAAATCACGGCGAAACGCCTCAGCGCCTGGGGCGCCGAAGATTTCGTCGTTCTTGCCCCAAGTGACCAGTAGTGGCGGTTGATAGGTACGGAAATATTCCTGGAAGGCCGGGTAGCCGTCGAGGTTGAATTGGTAATCCCAGAACAGCTGCAGTTGGATGGCGTCGTTGTCCTTTCGGTCCAAGCCGAGCTGGTCGAGCTGCCATGTTTCGGGTGCGATCCTGTCCAGTCGATCCGCGGGTACCCCGTGCGTGTATTGCCAGTAAGTGGTTTCTGGCGTGAACTTCTCGCGCACCCCGTCCTCGTTGGCGGCGCGGTCCTTGGCGTGCGCGAACAGGATGTCCCAGAAGGGAGTGAAGCCTTCCAGGTAGGCGTTGCCGCTCTGGGTGATCAGCGCCGTGATCCGTTCCGGGCGCCTGCTGGCAATCCGCAGGCCGATCGGGGCGCCGTAGTCGTGGATGTAGAGGGCGAATCGCTGCAGCCCCAAGTGCTCGATCAGACCTTCGGTGATTTCGGTGAGACGGTCAAAGCTGTAGGTGAACTGAGTTGTCGTCGGCATGGCCGAGCGCCCGAAGCCTACGTGGTCGGGCGCCACCAGATGATATTCGTCCGCCAGCGAGTTGATGAGGTTGCGGAACATATGAGAGCTGGATGGAAAGCCATGCAGCAGAAGTAAAGTCGGATTGTTCGGATCGCCGGCTTCCCGGTAGAACACCTCGAGCCCTTCGATCGTCGCGGTCTTGTAGCGGGTGGCGAAAGCGTTCATGAGCATCACCTATTCGAGGGCGCTGCCGAGCATCAGACTGGGGCACGGCAGGGGGGTGGGGCGAGTGTCGGGGCGCCACGCGCTCGAGTGGAGCATAGCGCCGCGAGTCGCCGGAGGGGGGCGAAGTCTTGCTCGGCGAACTCCAGTTCGAGGAACCACCCGCGATGCGGTGCTGGCCGGGGAACGGCACTCGAACGGTTGTTGACAGTCGCATCACCCAGGAACTAACTTGTTAGTCAATCGACAAGTAAGTGTGGACTTGTTGCAGCCGCTGAAGATGGGGGAGCAGTGACCGAGCGTCGCACGCAGGAAGAGCGGCGCAGCGAAGCCGAGCGAAAGTTGGTCGCCGCGGCCGCCGAACTCGTCGCCGAGATCGGGCCGTCGCGGGTCACGCTGGCCAATGTGGGGGAACGTGCCGGCTACAGCCGCGGTTTGGCCACCCATCACTTCGGCTCCAAAGGAGCGTTGATGCAACGCCTGGTGGAGGCCGTCACCCAGCAGTTCCGCGAGGCGCTGGTCGACCGTCCCGGGGAACCGCTGGACGAACTGCTCAGGCTGATCCGGATCTACTTCGATGTCATGTCGGATCTGCAACCGGTCAACCGGGCCCGCCTGGTGCTGTGGGCCGACGCCGTGACCACGCCCTCCGACGACATCAGACCCGCGATGGTCTTCGCCGATCGAGAGTTTCGCGAGGAGATCGAGAAGCGCCTGCGGCTTGCCGTCACTGCTCAGCAGATGGCTGCGGTCAATCCTCATGGGCTGGCGACAGTGATCATCGCCATGCTGCGCGGCGTGGCACTGCAGTCGCTGATCGACGACCACGTGGATCTGACCGCCGCCCGCGCCGAAATCGAGGCACTCGTCACCGGCCGCCTACAGAAGGAGAAGCACACATGAGTCGAATTTTTGGCAGCATCAACCAGATTGGTTACGTCGTGCGCGATATCCACGCCGCTATGGAACATTGGGTACGCCAGGGTGTCGGGCCGTGGTTCTACATCGAGGACGTCACTACCGATTACTTCCGCTACCGCGGAAAGGATTCCGACTTGAAGATGAGTGTCGCCCTCGCCAACTCCGGCGACGTCCAGCTCGAACTGATCCAGCAGCGTAACGATGCGCCGTCGGTGTACAAGGACTTCCTTGACGCGGGTCGGGAAGGGGCCCAACACATTGCCTATTGGAGCAACGACTATCAGGGTCTCTACGACCGCACGCTGGCGGCCGGATACACCGTCGCACAAGAGGGCAGCATCGGCGGTGAGCAGGGGCGGTTCGCCTACCTCGACACGGAACTCGGTCAGGGCACCGTCATCGAGATCAGCGACACGAGCGGTCCCAAGGGGCAGATGTTCGGTTATGTACGCGAAGTGGCCGCGAACTGGGATGGCACCGAACCGATCCGGGTGCTCGGATGAACCCGCTGCCGTACCCCAACATCGACGCGTTGCCTTCGGACCTTCAGAATGCCGTCGCCAGCCGCGGATCGCTGAACATTTTCCGGATGATCATGCACAGCCCCGGTCTGGCCCCGAACTTTCTGACGATGGCCAGCGATGTCCTGCAACATAATTCGCTCTCTGCGAGGTGGCGGGAACTGGTCATCCTGCGGGTCGGGTTCCGTTATCGCTGCACTTACGAACTCCACCATCACCTCATCATCGGGCGCGCGATCGGTCTGAACGCGGACGACATTTCCGCGGCTGAATCGGGCTCGACGGAGAACCTCGGGGAGCGAGAAGCCATGCTGCTGCGCCTCACCGACTTGCTGTTGACCAACCACACGCTCAATGAGGCCGAACGGGCGGATGCGTTGAACACGCTCACCGTCAATCAACTTGCCGACCTGACCATCACCGTCGGCTTCTACCAGCTGGTGTGCAACTTCCTCAACACATTTGGGGTGGAGCCAGAACGGCCCGCCGAATGCGACGCCGGCCAGTGAAAGTCCATCACCTCAACTGCGGCACCATGAACATGCCGGGTGCCCCCATGGTGTGCCATGTCCTGCTCCTCGAGGCCGATAACGGCTTGGCGCTGGTGGACACCGGATTTGGTTCACGAGACTGCCTGGACCCGAACCGCGTAGGCGCGTTTCGCCATCTCACTCGGCCGGTGTTTCAGCACGCCGAAACCGCGGCCCAGCAGATCCAGCAACTCGGATTCCAGATATCAGATGTGCGCCACATCGTGCTGACCCACTTCGATTTCGACCATATCGGTGGCATTGCCGACTTTCCCGACGCGCACGTGCATGTCACCGCGGCCGAGGCGCGCGGCGCGGTGCACGCCCCCTCGCTGC
>JAVROZ010000736.1:0-3847 GCA_032162485.1 Mycobacterium sp. | reverse complement strand
CGACATCATGCAGATCGGCGTGTGGAACGCCTTCCAAATTGCGATCCCACACTTGAAGGAACAGGGCGGCGGGAATCTAATCGCGACCAGTTCCATGATTGCGTTGTTGGACATGACCGACGGCCGGGGGGGTTCGGACGCTTACCTCATGGCGAAGGTGGCGATCCTGGGCCTGGTGCGTGCGTACGCGAGCCTGCTTGCAGCGGATCGCATCCGGGTGAACGCGGTGATCCCTACCAACTGCGCCACCCCGATGATCACGGAGAACCCGGCCCTGTTCAAGGTGATCGAACAGATGCCGCACCTGGCCAACGCGATGCAAACAGCACTGCCGGACCAGCCGCTGATCGAACCCAGGGACGTCAGCAACGCCATCCTGTTCCTCATCTCCGATGCCGGACGGTCCTTCACCGGCAGTCAGCTCATGGTCGACGCGGGCATGGACGTCCGACGCTAGCGCGCAGGGCGACTCGTGGACTACCGAATCTCCGGTAAGACGGCGCTAGTCGTCGGCGGCAGTAAGGGCATCGGGTTTGAAGTCGCGAAAATGCTTGCCGCGGAGGGCTGCCGGGTGGCGGTCCTCGCGCGGACGAAGGCCGACGTCGATGCGGCAGCGGAAATCCTCCGCGCTGATGGCGGTGACGCGATGGGCGTGTGCGCAGACGTCACCCAGGAGGACCAAATCGACAATGCCCTCCGCCAGGTCGGCGCCGCGTTGGGACCGGCACTGATCGTCGTCGGCCAAGCCAAGTATCAGCGGCCAGGTGATTTCACCGACATCGAGGATCTGGATGCCTACCGCGAATCGTTTGAGTCGCACACGATGAGCCAGATCTTTCTGCTGCGGGCCGTCCTGCCGGCGATGCGGGACGCGGGGTGGGGACGTTTCGTCCACATCGGTTCGGCCACCGCCAAGGAGCCGGCCGGAAACATTCATCACGCGGTGGCCAACACAAGCAGGCCGTCCACCATCGGACTCCTCAAGACGGTGTCCGACGAATACGCCCGCTACGGCATCACCGTGAACACCGTCGCGCCGGGCTGGATCGAAACCGCAAACTCCATCGCCTACCTCGAGAAGAATCTGGGCGCAGGTACCGACGAGGAGCGGCGCGATTTCATGCTCGGCCAGGCCCGTGTTCCCGCGGCACGTATGGGCAAGCCCGATGAAATCGCCTCGCTGGTCGCATATCTGTGTTCGGAGCAGGGTGGGTACATCACCGGAAGCTGGATCGAGGTCGATGGCGGCCTGCACAGATCGGCGTTCTGAGGGTGGGCCACGAGCACAGCACCTCAGCAGTGAATCACCCCTTCTTGGAATTGTTCTGCGCCTTAACGTTATTCGTGGGGAAACCCCGGGGGGGATAATCTGCAATGTCATCATCACCGCGAAGCCATGAGCTCGCCACCGTCGCCGTCGTATGTGTTGAATGCCAGAACGGCGTTTTGGGACCCGAGTCGGTCTTGCCGGCGCTGGCCGCCGACTCCGCCGGTCTGATCGCGGCCCTACGCAGACTCCTCGATGCTGCCCGTGCTCGCGGAGTGCGGGTGGTGCATGCCACCTACGAAGGAGCGCTGGGCGGCGACCATCCGGGCACCGCCCGACTATGGCGTGCACTGGGGCCGGCCACCGCGGGTTGGGCGCCAGGTACCATCGAAACGCAGGTCGTACCGGAACTTTTGGCACCAACCGACCTGGTGCTGCCGCGGCATCACGGACTGTTCCCCACCCTGGATTCCGAGCTGTTGCCCGTACTCAAGGGCCTTGGCGTGCAGACGATCGTGCTCACCGGGGTGTCGCTGAACCTGGCTTTGCCGATAACAGCCGGGCACGTCACTCAGGCCGGGTTCCAGCTCGTCGTTCCCCGCGACGCGGTAGGCGGCACACCGGCCGACTATGGAAATCAGGTGTTGAACAACACCATTGCCGTGCTTGGGCGGATCACGACGGTCGCCGACGTTATCGCCGGATGGGCATGAGACCGCCGGTGCGGCAGCTGCGAACGACCTGACCTCCGGCTAGCCTGTTGCCCCGCCCTCATCCCGTGGGTCGTGCATGTAAGATCACATATCTTACTAAGTAAACGATCTAGTCTTGAGGACATCCCGAAGATGAAGTGGGGATTACCCTGGCCCGGCCCCGAGCTGGCAGCCGAGGCGGAGGCCGCTGGCGCGATGGCTTTCTGTGCAGGTGAATTCGCTGACCTCAGCGCGTATGTCACCGCGACGGAGATGGCACACGCCACGTCGGCCGCAATGATCGGGCCGGGAATCGCATATGCATTCGCCCGGTCCCCGTTCGTGCACGCCGCGTCGATCCGGCATCTCTCTAAGCATGCCAACGGCCGGGTGTTCCTCGGCCTGGGGGCAGGCACCTCGCGGATGAACCGGGACTGGTTCGGCGTGGACTCCGAACACCCCGCCCCGCGGATGGCCGAACTGATCGACGTCATCAGAGCATTCCTGCACGCAGAAAACGGCGAGCCCATCCAGTATGACGGCGATTACTACTCCATCGACGCCGACATCCGCGCGCCCGTTTTCGGCCGACTCGACGTGCCCATCCTGATCGGCGCGTTCAACAAGATCATGATTCGGACTGCGGGCCGCACCGCCGACGGCGTGCTCGGACACGGGTTGTTCACCGACCACTGGTGGGACGAAGTAGTGGACCCCCAGCTGACCCGTGGCGCCGAGACCGCCGGCCGCGACGCGAAGAATCTTCACCGGTGGGGATGGCTGATCACCGCGATCAATGATGCTGATCCCGAACGCGCCATCAGTGACGCGTGCCTGCAGATTGCCTTCTACCTAACTGTCCGGACCTACGACGCGCTCGTCGAGTTGCACGGTTGGCAGGACGAAGTCGCCGCTATCCGTGCCGAGTTCCGCAAGGGACGCCCGAAAGCGATGGCCGACCACGTCACCGACGACATGTTGTGGGCGATCGCGATCTGCGGCGACGCGGCGCAGGCGCGCGAGATGCTCGTGCACCGCAAGCGGCTCCCCGACACCGCGTTCGTCGCGGCGCCCAGTTTTCTGGTCAGCAGTCGCAGACGGGCGGAGTATGACGCGTCCGCCATTCGTCTGGCATCCAAGCTGCACTGATGAACCGAGCCATCAGACGAAACGCCGCCTCAGATGGTTTACTGAGTGGTACAACTGCAATCCTGTAGGAGGGACAAGGTGTCTCGACCTGGTTCGCTCGCACCGATGCTCTCACCGGAGGCGGCGTCAGGCGCCGTACGTTCCCCCAAGACCGCGGAGCTGGTCGCGCGAACATTGCGCCGAATGGTGGTCGACGGCCAACTCAAGGATGGCGACTTCCTCCCTCACGAAGCCGAGCTGATCACCCATTTTCAGGTCAGCCGACCGACCCTTCGGGAGGCGGTGCGAGTCCTCGAATCCGAAAGACTCGTCGAGGTGCGGCGTGGTTCGCGCACGGGCGCCAAAGTGCGCGTCCCGGGCCCTGAGATCGTGGCACGCCCGGCAGGGCTTCTGCTCGCGTTATCGGGCGCCTCGCTGACAGACGTGATGACCGCGCGCACCACGATCGAACCTGGAGCGGCCAAGCTGCTCGCCGAGAGTGGCTCGGACGAAGCCCACGCGGAATTGGCCCGCCTGGTAGACAACATCCCCGCGGCGCGCGAGGCCGGGAAGTTTGGCCCGGCAAGCGCCAACCTGCATCGCCGCATGGTCGAACTGTCGGGCAACGCGACACTGGGAATGATCGCCGGAATGCTCCACGAGATCACCGAACGGCACACCACCACAGCAATTTTGGACGCCGACAACCTGGTTCCGAAGGCGGAGTACACCAAGGTCGTCAAGTCCTATCACCGACTGG
>JAVROZ010000735.1:0-2510 GCA_032162485.1 Mycobacterium sp. | reverse complement strand
TTACGGTGACGACAAACTCCCGGTCCCCTCGGGTCTGCACGACGTGGGGAATTCCTCCTGAGCAATGCAAATTCATGTGGCGCGAACGGGGCTGTTCAGTCCCACCAAGCCACCCGCAGCCACGAGGTTACGGTTGCGTACGTTTTCCCACGTCCGACACACTTAGGCCCATCAGCCTGAGCGGAGGGAAGCGCAGTGGGGCACTACATCGCCAACGTCCGCGATCTCGAGTTCAACTTGTTCGAGGTTCTCGATATCGGCGCCGTTCTGGGTACCGGGCGCTACGCCGACCTCGACGCCGACACGGTCCGCACGATCTTGTCCGAAGCCGCGCGGTTGGCCGAAGGTCCCATTGCAGATTCCTTCGCCGCCGCCGACCGCAACCCCCCGGTTTTCGACCCCGCCACGCACTCCATCAGCGTCTCGCCCGAATTGGTCAAAACGGTGCAGGCCATCAAGGATGCCGAGTGGTGGCGGCTGGGTCTGCCTGAAGAGATCGGCGGCATGGCCGCGCCACCTCCGCTGAACTGGGCGGTCAACGAGTTGATTTACTGCGCCAATCCCTCTGCCTGCTTCTTCAATCTGGGTCCGATAATGGCGAATTCGCTCTACGTCGAAGGAAACGACCAGCAACGCGAATGGGCCGGGGCGGGCGTAGAGCGCGGGTGGCAGGCCACCATGGTGCTCACCGAACCCGACGCGGGCTCCGATGTGGGTGCGGCACGTGCAAAAGCATTCGAGCAACCCGACGGCAGCTGGCATATCGAGGGCGTCAAACGGTTCATCTCCGGCGGCGACGTCGGCGATACCGCCGAGAACATCTTCCACCTGGTGCTGGCCCGCCCGGAAGGGGCCGGTCCGGGTACCAAGGGCCTGAGCCTGTTCTACGTCCCGAACTACCTCTTCGACCCTGACACGTTCGAACTCGGTTCTCGCAACGGGGTTTACGTCACCGGCCTCGAACACAAGATGGGCCTGAAGTCCTCCCCCACGTGCGAGTTGACTTTCGGCGCGACCGACGTGCCGGCCGTCGGCTACCTGGTCGGCGGTGTGCACAACGGAATTGCCCAGATGTTCACCGTCATCGAGCACGCGCGCATGACGATCGGCGTCAAGGCCGCAGGCACCTTGTCCACCGGCTACCTCAACGCGCTCGCCTATGCCAAGGAGCGGATACAGGGCGCGGACTTGACGCAAATGACGGACAAGACCGCGCCGCGCGTCGCGATCATTCGCCACCCCGATGTGCGTCGCAGTCTGATGACCCAGAAGGCCTACGCCGAGGGCCTGCGGGCACTCTATCTCTACGCCGCTTCCCACCAGGACGATGCTGTCGCACAACATGTTTCAGGCGCTGATCACGAGATGGCGCACCGCGTCGACGATTTGCTGTTGCCGATCGTCAAAGGTGTTGGCTCAGAGCGGGCGTACGAAATCTTGACCGAGTCGCTGCAGACGCTGGGCGGTTCGGGCTTCCTCGTCGACTACCCTATCGAGCAGTACGTCCGCGACGCCAAGATCGATTCGCTCTATGAAGGCACCACCGCCATCCAAGCGTTGGACTTCTTCTTCCGCAAGCTTGTTCGTGACCACGGGCAGTCGTTGCAGCACGTGACAACTCAGATCAACAAGACCATCGAGACCACGGACGATTCCTTGAAGGACCAGGCCGAATTGCTGCAGGCCGCACTGGAAGACGTTACGGGCATGACGACCGCGCTCATGGGATATTTGATGTCGGCCGCCGAACACCCCAACGACGTCTACAAGGTGGGCCTGGGATCGGTGCGTTACCTGCTCTGCGTCGGAGACCTGCTGATCGGTTGGCGACTGCTGGCACAGGCGAACGTGGCCCAGGCGGCGCTGGCAGGCGAACCCTCAGAGAGCGACAAGGCGTTCTATCAAGGCAAGGTGGCGGTCTCGGCGTTCTTCGCCAAGAACATGCTGCCGAAGCTGGCCGGACTACGCAGCGTCCTCGACAACATCGACGACGAGATCATGCGTGTGTCCGAAGATGCCTTCTGACACACAGAATCCGCACAGCTCCAGCGGGTAAACCCGATCGTCGGGAACCACCGACGATTGTGGAGGAACGTTGATGTCTACTCGATTTACGACATTCGTGATCGCCGGCGCCACCGCGCTGTCCGTCGCGGCGTGCGGCTCGTCGAATACGTCAAACCCGGGCACGTCGTCGCCGCCGGCACCGAGCACGGCCGTCGCCTCCCCCACAACAACCCCGGCTACACCGCCCAAAGGCGACACGCAGGTCCGAGGTCTGATCGCGTCGGTCGCCGGCAACGCGGTTCAAGTGACCCAGCAAAACGGCACCGCCACCGTGGATTTCAGCGGATCAACCAAAGTCAGCGAGGTCACCCCGGCAGCGCTGACTGACGTCACCGCGGGCAGCTGTGTCAGCGTGCGATCCAGGGACGGTAAGCAGGGCGACCAGCCTGTCACCGCGGCATCGGTGCGGGTGAGCCCGGCGGTCGACGGCAAGTGCCCGCAGG
>JAVROZ010000734.1:0-3620 GCA_032162485.1 Mycobacterium sp. | reverse complement strand
GTGCTCGCGGGTTCGGCACCCGTCGAACTGGATGTGTCGGCCGGATTCGATATCAGCCAATTACCCAGTGCGGTTATCAGTTTAGGCTCTGGCCGGCGATACACGTCGCTGGTGGCCGCACAATTGGCCATGGCGCTGACCGACCCTTACGCCACGGCGGCACTCGCCGAATTGGACGCCATCCAGCTGGGTGGCGGCCCGGCGCCGCGGCCGGTGCTCGATGCCGCTGCCGCTGCCGGCCTCACGGTGGTGCGCACCTACGGGATGAGCGAGACCGCCGGCGGCTGCGTCTACGACGGCGTTCCGCTCGACGGGGTGGAACTGCGGATCCGCGCCGACGGCCGCATCGCGCTGGGCGGTGTCACCCTGGCCAGGGGTTACCGCAACCCGGTCGAACCCGACCCGTTTGCCGAACCCGGCTGGTTTCGCACCGACGACCTTGGCGCGTTGGACGACTCCGGCGTGCTGAGCGTCCTGGGCCGCGTCGACGACGCGATCAGCACGGGCGGATTGACCGTACTGCCGGGGCCCGTCGAGGCCGCGTTGGGCACCCATCCGGCGGTCAGCGATTGCGCGGTCTTCGGGTTAGCCGACGACCGACTGGGCCAGCGGGTGGTCGCCGCGGTCGTCATCGGCATCGGGTCCGCGGTGCCGACGCTGGACGAATTGCGGAACCATGTCGCGCGCACCCTGGACATCACCGCCGCGCCCCGTGAGCTGCACGTCATCGAGGAGCTACCGCGCCGCGGTATCGGCAAGGTCGACCGGACGGCCTTGGCGCGCCGGTTCGCCGGGCCCGTTCAATAGGCTGGCTCTCCATGAGGATCGCGTGCCGGCAAGCTTGCGCCGTCGCAGCCGCTGCCGCGCTGGTGACGGCCGCGTTCGTGCTGCCGCGGATGAACTGGGGAATCAATCCGCGCAGTGACATCGGCCTGGAGCGGTTCGCCAAGGGAACCGGTGCCGCGCCGATTTTCGGCTACTGGGACGCCCACGTCAGCTGGGGCACTGCGGCCGCGATTGTGCTGGCGCTGGGCACTGTGCTGTGGGGCCCGACTGTGGCACAACGGCTTTCATGGCGGCTGCTGGCGGTGGGGACCTGGGCGACGGCGTGCGGATGGGCGTTCTCGTTGGCGATGATCGACGGCTGGCGACGCGGCTTCGCAGACCGGTTGACCACCAGGGACGAATACCTGCATGAGGTGCCCGGCGTCGCCGACATCCCCGCGACGCTGCGCACGTTCTCCAGCCGGATCGTGGACTACCAGCCGCACTCCTGGACCACCCACGTGTCCGGGCACCCGCCGGGTGCGCTGCTGACATTTGTCTGGCTTGACCGACTCGGCCTGCACGGTGGCGCCTGGGCCGGCCTGCTGTGCCTGCTGGCGGGCTCCAGCGCGGCGGCCGCGGTGATCGTCGCCGTACGCACGCTGGCCGACGAAGCCACGGCGCGGCGGGCGGCCCCGTTCGTCGCGCTGGCCCCCACAGCGATCTGGGTCGCCGTCTCGGCCGACGCATACTTCGCGGGCGTGGCGGCGTGGGGCATCGCGCTGCTGGCGTTGGCGGTGCACGGCACGGTCCGGTACCCGGCGCTGGTGGGCGCCGCGGCCGGTCTGGTGCTCGGCTGGGGAATCTTGTTGAGTTACGGCCTGGTGCTGATGGGATTGCCAGCGCTGGCGGTGCTCATCTCGGCGGCGGATTGGCGGCCGGCCTTACGGGCGCTGGGACCCGCTGTGTTGTCCGCGGTTGCGGTCGCGGTGACGTTCGCGGCGTCCGGATTCAATTGGTTCGATGGCTATAACCTTGTGCAGCAACGCTATTGGCAAGGAGTCGCGAAGGACCGGCCCTTTCAGTACTGGAGTTGGGGCAACCTGGCGGACGTGGTCTGCTCCATCGGCCTGGGCAGCCTTGCCGGCCTCAGTCAGGCATTCGACAAGGCCGCGATCCGGCGGCGGTCCGGCTTCGGACTGCTGTTGCTGGCGGCGCTGGCCGCAATCGTGTGCGCGGACTTGAGCATGCTTAGCAAGGCCGAGACCGAGCGGATCTGGCTACCCTTCACCATCTGGTTGACCGCGGCGCCGGCGCTGCTTCCGGTGCGGTCGCACCGGGCGTGGTTGGCCGTCAATGCCGCCGGAGCGTTGGCGCTCAACAGCTTCATCTTCACGAACTGGTAGGGGCTCAGAGTCCCGCGGCACGGGTGATCCGCGCGAAGCGGCTTTGCGGGCTGCACGCTTCGCGCACCGCAGGGACATCGTCGACGACGTCGACGTCGGCCAGTTTCCGCACCAGCGTTACATCAATACCATTGTCGTGCAACGCTTTCAAGGTAAGTTCACCGGTGTCTGGCTGCGACATCGGAACGCCGCGCAACCACTTGGCCGCGGCCGGAGTCTGCAGACCGAGAATCCACCAACCGCCATCACGCGCCAACCCGAGCACGGCGGTCGCCTGTAGCAACTGCCGCGCACAGTCGGCCAACAACTCCGCGGTCACCTGCGGGGTGTCCATCCCGATCTGCAGCACCGGATTGTTCGGGGATCCTTGGCCCGAATCGAAGTGCGCGTTGGCGAGCCGGTCGGCGAAGTCCTCGCCGCGCTGTTCGATCACGGTGAACGTCGCGAGTCGTTCCCGGAGTTCGGTGCCGCCGGCCGCTTCATTCAGGTCACCGGTGAGGGCCACCACCCGCGCGGCCACCGGCGTAGCGGCCACCGCGTCCAGCGTGTCGAGCAGAGCGGCGGCGGCAATGTTTGCGGCGAGGTCGTTGCCGACCGTCGCAGCCAGGCGGGTCTTGGCTCGGCCGGGCTCCGGCGCCTTGGCCACCACCAGCACGGTCACCGGCAGTGTCACGAGATCACCTTCCAGAAGTCCACAATTGCGGTGACACTGCCCCGCAGCGACCCGCTCACCTTCGACTTGCCGCCCGTGCGGGGGCCATAGCTGATATCGAGTTCCACGACGCGCCAGCCGGCGGCCGCGGCCCGAACGAGCAGTTCCAGCGGGTACCCCGAGCGTCGGTCGGCGACACCCAGATTCAGCAGCGCCTCCCGCCGGGCCACCCGCATGGGTGCGATGTCGTGGACGGGCAGGCCGTGTCGGGTACGCAGCCGCCAACTCATCACCACGGTTCCCACCCGGGCGACCCACGGCCAGTGCAGACCGGGCACTGGGCGACGTCGCCCGGTGACCATGTCGGCGCCCCGCTCCAATTCGGCGACCAGCCTGGGCAGGTCCCCGGCGTCCATCGAGCCGTCGGCGTCGATGACCGCCACCACCGGCGTCGTCGCCGCTACCACGCCGGCGTGCACCGCTGCGCCGTACCCGGCCCGCGGCTCGGCGACCACCCGGGCGCCATGCCGTGCGGCAACCACCGCGGTGCCATCGGTGCTGTTGTTGTCCACCACGAGCGCCTGATAGCCGGCCGGAATGGCGGCCAGCACGGCCGGTAGCGACTCCTCTTCGTTGAGGCAGGGCAGCACTACCGTTACGGCTTCACCAGGCATGCCACCCGACCCTAGGGGGCCTGCGGTCAGTTGACGCCGCCGGAGCCTCCGCCGGAGCGCGGGGGCTTGGGGGCGGGGGCCGGGGCCTGCGTCGGTACCGGAGCCGGCTTGGGAGCCGGGGCC
>JAVROZ010000733.1:0-3670 GCA_032162485.1 Mycobacterium sp. | reverse complement strand
CATAGCAATCTCCCTCGGCCCGATTGTCAAAGTTATCTCCAGGGTGGGCGTTTTGCCGAAGGGGAATGGACGAAGCCGGTTCCAATTAAACATGCGTAAAATACAATACGTAAGCCTCGGTAATGACTTTTTTCGGCATCGAGTGCCAGATTCGCCGGTCGTTGTTTCTGATCGTCGTTCCGGCACTACGTGAACGTCACACGAGATTGGATCTCGGCGCCCCGATTCGACGCGGCCCAATAGCATCGACAACCGTGGAGTCCCGATGGGTGCTGCACCTGGACATGGATGCGTTCTTCGCGTCCGTCGAGCAACTCACCCGGCCGACCCTGCGGGGGCGTCCGGTGCTGGTCGGCGGCTTGGGTGGCCGGGGAGTGGTGGCCGGGGCGAGCTATGAGGCACGGGTGTTCGGTGCTCGGTCGGCGATGCCGATGCATCAGGCACGCCGACAGGTCGGTGTTTCGGCGGTGGTGTTGCCACCCCGCGGAGTGGTGTATGGCGTGGCCAGCCGCCGCGTGTTCGACACCGTGCGCAGCCTGGTCCCAGTGGTGGAGCAGTTGTCATTCGATGAGGCGTTCGGGGAACCCGCCCAACTGGTCGGTGCACCCGCCGAGGATGTCGACGCGTTCTGTGAACAGCTGCGGCAACGGGTTCGCGACGAGACCGGCCTGGTTGCCTCGGTGGGTGCGGGCTCGGGCAAGCAGATCGCCAAAATTGCCTCCGGGCTGGCCAAACCCGACGGCATCCGGGTCGTCCGGCCCACCGAGGAAGAACTATTGCTCGACGGCTTGCCGGTCCGGCGACTGTGGGGGATCGGGCCGGTCGCCGAAGACAAGCTGCATCGACTCGGCATCGACAGGATCGGACAGCTCGCCGCGCTGAGTGATGCGGAGGTGGCGGACATCTTGGGCGCCACGGTCGGTTCCGCCCTGCATCGGCTCGCCCGTGGCATCGACGACCGTCCCGTCGCCGAACGCGCCGAAGCGAAACAAATCAGCGCCGAATCGACCTTCGCGACAGATTTGACCACCATGGATCAGCTGCGTGATGCGATCGAGCCGATCGCCGAGCACGCGCATCGGCGGTTACTGAAAGACGGTCGCGGCGCCCGAACCGTCACGGTGAAGCTGAAGAAATCGGACATGAGTACGCTCACCCGGTCGGCGACGCTGCCCTACGCCACAGCCGAACCGAGCGCACTTGTTGCGGTGGCCCGTCGGTTGCTGCTGGATCCCCTGCAGATCGGGCCGATTCGTCTTCTCGGCGTTGGTTTCTCAGGCCTCAGTGACGTTCGCCAGGAGTCGTTGTTTCCCGATCTGGACCTATCGCCCGAGTCGGCCGAGGAGGCACACCAAGACCTCGAGCGCGCGGTGCTGCTGAGCGGAACCGACAGCGCGCCGTGGCGGGTGGGAGACGACGTCATCCACCGCGATTTCGGACACGGCTGGGTACAAGGTGCTGGCCACGGTGTGGTTACCGTCCGGTTCGAGACACGCAGTTCGGGCCCGGGCCAGGCGCGGACGTTTCCGGTCGAGACGAACGGACTCAACCCGCTGGCTCCCGCCAACCCGGTGGACAGTCTGGACTGGCCCGATTACGTCGGCGAACTCCGCAACGAAGAGCCGAGTGATTCAGCCCCAGCGACTGACGACGTCGGCGAGCGGTAATCCCGCGCCGAGCGCCGCGATCAGCAAGACCCGAGCCTGCGGCGGCGCGAGTCGCGGCACCATCAGCGCGCCCGCCTGCACCAGGTCGTGTCCCGGACCGTAACCCGCACTCACCCGACCACTGGGCACCCGGGTGGACACCGCGACCGTTACCCCGGCGCGGCACAGGCGTCGGACGCCGTCTACCACAGCGACCCCGGCATTTCCCGACCCCAACGCTTCCAGCACTACGGCCCGTGCGCCGGCTGCTGCGAAGGCATCCAGCGCCACTGCGTCACTTCCCAGGTATGCGGCGACGATGTCGACCCGCGGTGCGTCGGCGGCGTTCAGATTGCCGACGAATGGCCGTACTTTGGCCCCCGTCAGCGAAACGCCGCCGGATACGGTCCCCACCAACTGCCCGGCGAAACCGCTGAGATCCTGGGTCGCGACCTTTCGCAGCCCTAACGGTTGCAAGACCCGGCCGGCGAAACACACCAATACCCCGAGGTCACGAGCATCCGGACTGGCGGCCACCGCGACGGCATCGCGCAGGTTGGCGGGACCGTCGGCGTCGGGTGCGTCGGCGCTGCGCATCGCCCCAGTCAGCACCACCGGCACATTTCCCGAGTAGGTCAGTTCCAGCCATAGCGCGCTTTCTTCCATGGTGTCGGTGCCGTGGGCGATCACAATTCCGTCCAGATCCTCGCCGCTTCCGGCGATGGTGGCGTGCAGCGCACCGCGGATCCGGTCCCAGTCGGTGGGAGTGAGGTCGGAGCTGTCGACCGCCATCAAATCGACGACATCGACGTCGAGTCCTTTTGCGAGGTCCGCACCGGTGTGGGCGGGCCGGAGCACGCCATCGGCGCCGGTGCTCGTCGAAATCGTTCCCCCGGTGGTGATGACGGTGACGCGGCCCATCAGGGGATCATCCCGCACCGGCGGCGATCACATCCGCCCGATGGTCGTGACCCGCTGCGCCCGGCTGCCGCCGCGCTTGCGATCACTCCGCCTGATGGTCGTGACCCGCTGCGCCCGGCTGTCGCCGCGCTTGCGATCACTCCGCGTGCGGGGTCGCCAGCGCGGTTAGTGGATGATAGTGGGGTGCCTGACGAACCAACAGGATCCGCCGATCCGGTGACTTCAGCCGGTGACGCCGATGAAGCAGGCGACCCCGAGGTTGCCCCGCCGCAAGCGCCGCAGAAGCGTCTGCGGCTGCTTTTGTCGGTTGCCGCGGTAGTGCTGTTGCTGGACATCGTCACCAAAGTGCTGGCCGTCAAACTGCTGCCGCCCGGTCAGCCGGTGTCGATCATCGGCGACACGGTGACCTGGACGCTGGTACGCAATTCGGGCGCGGCGTTCTCCATGGCGACCGGATATACCTGGATGCTCACACTGATCGCGACCTGCGTGGTGGTGGGTATTTTCTGGATGGGGCGACGGCTGGTCTCACCCTGGTGGGCGCTGGGTCTGGGGATGATCCTGGGCGGTGCCACGGGCAACCTGGTCGACCGATTCTTCCGGGCGCCCGGCCCATTGCGCGGCCACGTCGTGGACTTTCTGTCCGTCGGTTGGTGGCCGGTGTTCAACGTCGCCGATCCTTCGGTGGTGGGCGGCGCCATCCTGCTGGTGGTGTTGTCCGTCTTCGGCTTCGATTTCGACACCGTAGGCCGGCGAAACGCCGACGGGGACACGGCCGGTAGGAGTCAGGCCACCAACGCCGATGACTGACCGTTCGATGCCGGTCCCGGAAGGGTTGGCGGGCCTGCGGGTTGATGCCGGCCTGGCACGGCTTCTGGGACTGTCCCGCACCGCGGCGGCAGCGTTGGCCGAAAACGGCGGTGTCGAAATCGACGGCGTACCGGCCGGAAAATCCGATCGCCTGAACTCAGGCGCCTGGTTGCAGGTTCGGCTGCCGGAGCCACCCAAACCGCCGGAGAACACGCCCGTCGACATAGAGGGCATGACAATTCTGTACTCCGACGACGACATCGTCGCCGTCGATAAGCCGGCAGCGGTCGCCG
>JAVROZ010000732.1:0-2544 GCA_032162485.1 Mycobacterium sp. | reverse complement strand
CCTAGGCGTCACCGAGGCCGGTCCCGCATTCCAGGGCACCATCAAGTCGGCTGTCGCCTTCGGCGCCCTGCTGTCCAAGGGCATCGGTGACACCATCCGGGTGTCGCTGTCGGCCCCGCCGGTCGAGGAAGTCAAGGTCGGCAACCAGATTCTCGAGTCCCTGAATCTGCGGCCGCGCGGACTCGAGATCGTCTCGTGCCCGTCGTGCGGTCGCGCCCAGGTCGACGTCTACACCCTGGCCAACGCGGTGAGCGCGGGTCTGGACGGTCTGGATGTGCCGTTGCGGGTGGCGGTGATGGGGTGTGTGGTCAACGGGCCCGGGGAGGCCCGCGAAGCTGACCTCGGTGTTGCCTCGGGTAACGGCAAGGGGCAGATTTTTGTGAAGGGCGAAGTGATCAAGACGGTGCCCGAGTCGCAGATCGTCGAGACGTTGATCGAGGAAGCCATGCGGCTCGCCGAGCAGATGGATTCGGATACAGACGTAACCGAGGATTCCGGGACGGCGGCAAGCGGTTCGCCTATTGTGACCGTAAGCTGATAAGGGCCTAGCTCACTGGCCCCAGGTTCGCAGCAAAGAGAGTTTTGAGATGTCGGCTCCGCCCATCTTGCGCCTTGTCGGCGAGCGACGGGTTTCCGTGGTGCGTGACGCCGCCTCCGTGTGGCGGGTGCTGGGCGAGAACCCCGTCGAATCGTGCATGGTCGCCGCTCGCGTTGCGGACTATGGCGTCGAACCCAATTCGATTGGCGGAGAACTGTGGACGCGCGGCGGCGCGGATGAGTCGCTGTGTTTTGCCGGTGCCAATCTCATTCCGCTGCGCGGCAATTTGATCGACCTGAACGCTTTCGCCGACGAGGCGAAGAGTACGGCGCGGCGGTGTTCGTCGTTGGTCGGCCGGTCCGACCTGGTACTGCCCATGTGGCGGCGGCTCGAGCCGGCCTGGGGGCCGGCGCGTGACGTGCGCGATGACCAACCGCTGATGGCGCTGAACTCCCATCCAGGCTGCACGCTCGACACCGAAGTGCGACAGGTGCGGCCCGAGGAACTGGACGCCTACCTGGTGGCCGCCGTGGACATGTTCATCGGTGAGGTCGGGGTCGACCCCCGACTCGGCGATGGTGGCCGTGGCTATCGCCGCCGGGTGGCCAGCCTGATTGCGGCCGGACGGGCCTGGGCGCGCTTCGAGCACGGGCAGGTCGTTTTCAAGGCCGAAGTGGGCTCGCAGTCTCCGGCGGTCGGACAGATCCAGGGGGTCTGGGTGCACCCCGAAATGCGCGGCCGGGGACTGGGCACCGCCGGCACCGCAACACTGGCCGCCATCATCGTCGGCAGCGGGCGGATCGCCAGCCTGTACGTGAACAACTTCAACGCGGTGGCTCGCGCCGCCTATGCCCGCATCGGGTTCAGGGAAGTCGGCACTTTCGCCACCGTCCTGCTGGATTAGCTCGGAGTCTTCATTCGGGGACTGTGCTAGATGTCGACGACCCGCCGCGCCAGCGGTTGAGCGCGCGTACGCATAACGGTCCGGTATCGGTGTGTCTGCGTAGATGTGACCGCAACAGTCTTAACATCAGCATCGATGGTCACTAGAGCAACGTTAGCCTCAAGAACAACACTGGCATCATCTGTCGCATGTTTATTGGTGATGCTTCTCGCGCTGCCCGCCTGCACGCCGAAGCCGGAAGGTCCCGGCCCCGCCGCTGAGAAGTTCCTGGCCGCGCTGTCGGTCGGCGACACCGCGACGGCCGCCCAGCTCAGCGACGACCCGAACGAAGCGCGCGAAGCGCTGAACGCGGCCTGGGCCGGCCTGCAAGCCACCCATCTGGACGCGCAGGTGCTGAGCTCGAAGTATGCCGAGGACATGGGCACGGTCGTGTACCGGTTCACCTGGCACCTACCCAAAAACCGGACGTGGAGCTACGACGGTCAGCTGAAGATGGCCCGCGACGAGGGGCACTGGCAGGTTCGCTGGACGACCACCGGGCTGCATCCCAAGCTAGGGGAGCACCAGACCTTCGCGCTGCGCTCCGAACAGCCCCGGCGCGCGTCGGTGAATGAGCTCGGCGGCTCCGATGTGCTGACGCCGGGCTACCTGTACCACTACGCGCTGGACGCCGGCCAGGCGGGCCCGGGCCTGATCGGGACGGCGCAAGCCCTGGTGGAAGCGTTGCACCCGTTTAATGAGACGCTCAACGACCCGCAACTTCTCGCCGAAATGGCCAGTTCAACCAACCACCCGATCAACCTGGTCACGCTGCTTCCCGACGACAGCAATCGGGTCTTCCCGGCGATCGGAACCCTGCCCGGCGTCGTGATCACACCCCAGGCCGAGCTGCTGGCCACAGATCCCCACTTCGCACCGGCGGTCGTGGCGGAAATGAAGAAGGCGGTGGTCGACCAACTCGACGGCCAAGCGGGATGGCGGGTCGTCAGTACCACCCAAAACGGCGTCGACGTCGCCGTACTGCACGAGGTCGAGGGTGCGCCGGCGCCGTCCGTGTCGATCACGCTGGACCGGGCGGTGCAGAACGCCGCCCAGCATGCGG
>JAVROZ010000731.1:0-2986 GCA_032162485.1 Mycobacterium sp. | reverse complement strand
CCCAACCCGGCCGGCCGGCCGGTGCCGTGGGACGGCGGCGTGTGCCACGACTACTACTGGGACTCCTACGGTGTTCACGACGTGGGGACCGGCCAGTTCTATTCGTGGGCCACGATGCCCTGGTAGGCATTGGCGGACCTAGCGTTAGCCACGGGGCAGATGGTGGCGACCCGCTGCGCCCGGCTCCGCCGCGCTTGCGATCGCCACGGCCGCGCTTGCGCTAGCCACGGGGCAGATGGTGGCGAGCCGCTGCGCCCGGCTCCGCCGCGCTTGCGCTAGCCACTGGGCAGATGGTGGCGAGCCGCTGCGCCCGGCTCCGCCGCGCTTGCGCTAGCCACTGTCACGCGCCAGCAGGTCGGCGATCGTCTCGCGCCGGACCAGCTCGCGGACCCGGCCTCGGTTGACTCCCACCAGCGGTGGTCGGCCCACCAGGTTGTACGTCGACGCCATGCTGTGGTGATACGCGCCGGTGCACGCCACGGCGAGCAGATCGCCGGGATGGACGTCGGCCGGTAGCTCGATGTCGCGGGCGATTACGTCCCCGGCTTCGCAATGGCGGCCGACCACGGTGACCACCTGCCTGGCCACCATCGGGTGGCGGTTGGCCAGGGCGACCGTGTACTGCGCGCCATAGAGCGCCACCCGCGGATTGTCGCTCATGCCGCCGTCGACCGCGACGAAGGTACGGCCACCTGGTCGCGTCTTCACCGAACACACCCGGTAGAGCGTGACGCCGGCCCGGGCACTGATGCCCCGGCCGGGCTCCACCACGACGGCGGGCCGGGGAAAATGTTCGGCCGCACAGGCCTCGTCCAACGCGTCGTCGATGACGGCAGCCAATGCGTTCAGGTTGAGCTCCTTGTCGCCGGGGGTGTAGGGGACGCCGTGGCCTCCGCCGATGTTTAGCTCGGTGAGGATGACGCCGTGGTGTGCCCGGATGTCGGCCATTGCGGCGACCGTGCGGTGGATGGCTTCGCCGTACGGTGCCGGGTCGGTGACCTGCGAGCCGATATGGCAGTGCAGCCCGATCAGGTCGAGGATGGGGTGGGCCAGCACGCGCTGCACGGCGGCGGCGGCATGACCCCCGTCGAGGGTGAACCCGAACTTCTGATCACTGATTCCGGTCGTGACCGCACGGTGGCCGTGGCTGTCGACATCGGGTGTGACCCGGATGAGCACCCGTTGGCGCCGACGGGCCAGACCCGCCAGGTAGGCGATCTCGATGTCGGAATCCACCACGATGCGCCCCACCCCGACGCCGACGGCTTCACGCAGCTCGTCGGGAGACTTCGCGTTGCCATGCAGGATGATGCGGGCCGGGTTTATGCCCCCGGCCAGAGCCACGGCCAGTTCGCCGGGTGAGCAGACGTCGATGCCGAGCCCCTCTTGCCGCACCCAGCGCGCCACGGCGGTGGTCAGCAGCGACTTTCCCGCGTAGACCACCTCGACGTCGCGCAGAGCCTTGCGGTAGTTGCGGGCGCGATGCCTGAAGTCGGATTCGTCGATCACGTAGGCGGGGGTGCCGAATTCGTTGGCGATGTCTGTGAGGGGTACCTCAGCAACGCTCAGCCGGCCTTCTTCGTCACAACGCATCGTCATCGGCCATATCGCGGGGTCGACGCGCCGCGGCGCGGCCTTGCCCATCGAGGGCAGCATGTCCAGCAATGTCATGCTTCCAACCTGCGCCGCGGTGAGGCCGCTGACCGCTTTCCTTACGGTCCCTTGACGGCGGCAGGCGCGATCTTGACGAGATTCGCCCACCTAGAATGGGCGGCATCATGACCGCACCGGGGACTGCATGCCTAGATACCCCGCTCGCGGGGCTCGTCGAATTGGCGTTGACCGCACCTACATTCCAACAGCTCATCGAGCGTGCTTCCGATCGACCGCACGAATTGCCGCTGGTCGGCCCTGCCTCCGCGCGGCTTTTCGTCGCCAGCGCGCTGGCACAGCTCGGCCCGCTGCTGGTGGTCACCGCCACCGGCCGAGAGGCTGAGGACCTGACCACCGAACTGCGTGGGGTGTTCGGTGACGCGGTGACCGTCTTCCCGTCCTGGGAGACCCTGCCGCACGAGCGGCTCTCACCCGGCATCGACACCGTGGGCACCCGGATGATGGTGCTGCGCCGACTGGCTCATCCCGACGATGCCCGGCTGGGTCCACCGTTGCGGGTGGTGGTGACGGCAGTGCGCTCGCTGCTGCAACCGATGGCGCCGCAACTTGGCATGCAGGAACCACTGACACTCACCGTCGGCGACGAAACCCCCTTCGAGGACGTCGCGACCCGGCTGGTCGAGCTGGCCTACACGCGGGTGGACATGGTCGGCAGGCGCGGAGAGTTCGCCGTCCGCGGCGGGATTCTGGATGTCTTCGCTCCGACCGCAGAGCATCCGGTGCGAATTGAGTTCTGGGGCGACGAGATCACCGAGATGCGGATGTTCTCGGTCGCCGATCAGCGCTCGATTCCCGAGATGGACGTCGACACGTTGCTTGCGGTCGCGTGCCGGGAACTGCTGCTCACCGATGATGTGCGCGCCCGCGCCGCCGAGTTGGCCGGGAAGCATCGCTCCTCGGAGAACACGATCACCGGCAGCATCATCGACATGTTGGCCAAGCTGGCCGAGGGCATCCCGGTCGACGGGATGGAGGCACTGCTGCCGGTGCTGCGGCCGGACGACCACGCCCTGTTGACCGATCAGTTGGCCGACGGGACGCCGGTGCTGGTGTGCGACCCGGAGAAGGTGCGTACCCGGGCCGCCGACCTGATCAAGACCGGCCGCGAATTCCTGGAAGCGTCATGGTCGGTGGCGGCACTGGGCACTGACGCGCCGGTCGACGTCGAACAACTGGGTGGCTCGGGCTTCGCCGAACTGGATGAGGTGCGGGTCGGCGCCGCCGCAGCGGGTCATCCGTGGTGGACGCTGAGCCAGTTGTCCGATGAGGCGGCCGTCGAACTGGACATCAAATCCGCACCGTCGGCGCGCGG
>JAVROZ010000730.1:0-3436 GCA_032162485.1 Mycobacterium sp. | reverse complement strand
GGCACCTGTGCCGACACGGTCGACACCAGGTGCCAGACGCCCGGCGCGCGCCGGACCACCAGCAGCTCGGGAACGGTAACGGTGCCCGTGATCGCAACTCGACCAAGGTCATTGCGAACGAGATCGACGATCATGATGTTCTCAGCCACCTCTTTGGGCGATGCCCGCAGCGCCGACGGCCAGGCGTCCAGTGGCAGGGTTCCCTTGATCGGGCTGGAAGTTACGGATTCACCGTGGCGGCGCAGGAAGAGTTCGGGAGATAGCGATGCCACCGCGCCCCACTGGCCGGCAACATACGCGGCGCGGGCCGGGGAAGTTCGAGCAACGCCGTCGATGAAGAAATCCAGCGGAGATCCGACGACCGTTCCGGTGAACTGGGTGCAGACGCAGGCCTGGTAAACCTCACCGGCGGCGATCGCCTCCAGGCAAGCCAGCACACCAGCACGGTGTGCTGGGCGATCGCCCGAATTCCATGCGATTTGGCACATGGGTGCCGTTCTTGTGCTCGGTACTAAGCAATCGGTCAACCAGTCCGGCATTTGGGCACCCGACAGGCTCTCGTACCACCACTGTCCGTCCCGGTCGCGGCGCAACACGCAGTCGGTCCAGCCGCCGGCAGCCTCCGGAATGCGATGGGGAAGCCCGTCGGCACCGGGATCCGGATAGGACAGATAGCCGATCCAGCCCCCGCCCACCGGGTTCACCGGACTCGGGTCGGACCCCGCCCTCCGGCCGGTACCCACCGGTCCGGTGAACGCGTCCTCGGCGGCTACCGGCTGCACCGGCACGCTGGGCGCGATCACGGCCAACGCACCGAACCATTCGCCGGTCAGCGCGGCCGGCGGGGGCAGGCCGAGCCGATTGGTGGCGCGGCCCACGGCCCGCAGCACCTGCGGGGCGCCGCCGAGATCGCCGAGCCGGTCGATTCGCACTGCCCTAGCTTGACAGAACGGTGGATTTCCGCACGCCAGGAGTCCGTCTCAGCCGCGACTGATCTCTCGCGCGGTGGTCAGGGCCACCAGCTTGTCGGGGTTGCGCATGGCGTAGAAGTTGGTGATCTTGTCGTCAACGATCTCCAGTGTGATCACCCCTTCGAGGTGCTCGTCGAGGTAGAGCAGGACCGCCGGAGCGCTGTTGCAGGTCACCATCTCGACGCGCAACTGGCCCTGTGTCTTGCGCATCAGGCCGGCGATGGCCCTGGCCACCTTCACTGCGCCTACCACCGGCTTTCGTGCAGCTGTCGCCTTACCACCGCTATCGGCGGTCCAGACGGCGTCCGGAGCCAGCATCGTCAGCAGCGCGTTCACGTCACCGCTGGCCGCGCTCGCCAGGAATTGGCTGGTGATCTGGGCGTTGCGTTCGGGGTTGACATCGTCGAATCTTTTACGTCGCGCGTGGACGTGTTCCCGGGCCCGGTGGGCGACCTGCCGCACTGTCGGCGCAGGTTTGCCCACCGCGTCGGCGATCTCGCCGTAGTCGAATCCGAATACCTCACGCAGCACGAACACGGCCCGCTCGTCCGGGCTGAGCGTCTCCAACAAGACCAACATGGCCATCGAAACTGATTCCGCCAGAACAACATCCGCTGAGGCATCCTGGTCGTCCTGCAGCAGCGGCTCGGGCAGCCAGGGGCCTACGTACTCCTCCCGGCGGCGAGCCTGTGCGCGCAATGCGTTCAGGGCCTGTCGAGTGACGAGCCGGGCCAGGTAGGACTTGGTGTCCCGCACGGTCGACAGGTCGACATCGGCCCAGCGCAGGTAGCTGTCCTGCAGCACGTCATCCGCTTCGGTTGCCGAGCCCAGTATTTCGTAGGCGATGGTGAACAGCAGCGGGCGCAGCAGGGTGAACCTGTCCGCGTGCCCGTTGCTGTCCGACGCGCCGTCCAACGGAGAGGTCACCGCAGCGCAGCCTGCTGGTCAACAGCCACGGGTGCGGGCCGGTTGCCGCCCTTGAGCCAGCGGTACCAGCCGGGCTTGGCGCCTTCTTTCCGCAGGCCCCACACCGTGCCTTTGCAGACCAACTCCTTGACCGATGCGGCCATGCGACCACCGATGTAGAGCCTGATCGGGGTGTCGTCGGTGCGGGCCAGCTGGATGGTGCCGTAGCTGCGGCCGACGCTGATGCACTGTCCGGTGAAAGCCTGGTTCAACGCAGCCGGAGCGGTCCCGGCGATGCGGGACAGCACCGTGTTGGCGGCCTGCGCGGCCAGCGGGATGGCGGCCTGGCAGCTCATCCGCAGCGGCTGGTTGGAGGGTGCGGCGGCATCCCCGGCAGCGACGATGCGCTGATCGCTGATGCTGGTAAGCGTTTCGTCGGTGAGCAGTCGGCCCAGCGAATCGGTGCGAAGCCCGCTGCGGGTGGCCAGGTCGGGGACACCGAAACCCGCCGTCCACACCGTTGCCGCGCTGGCCAGTACGGCACCGTCATTGAGCACCACCGAATCCCAGCGCACCTCGCTGACGGCGGCGGCTTCGAGCACGGTGACACCGAGCTTGCGCAACTGCTTTGCCACCGAACGTCGGCCGGGACCGCTCAACGACGGGCCCAGGATGCCGCCACAGACCAGGGTCACCGAGCGGCCCTGCTCGGCAAGTTCGCCGGCGGCTTCGATTCCGGTCAAGCCGCCGCCGACGACCGTGACAGCGGCACTGGGGTGCAGATCGGCCAGTGCGTAACGCAGCCGCTGCGCGCCCTCCAGTTCGGCGAGTATGTAGGCGTACTCGGCGGCGCCGGGCACCGCGACCGGTGTCGCGCCGGTGCTGCCGACCGCATAGATCAGGTAGTCGTAGTCCAGTGCCGCGCCCGAGGCCAGCAGTACCCGGCGCGCGGCGGCGTCGATGTGGTCGGCGTTGTCGACGACCAGCCGGATGCCCATGCCCAACAGCGTGCCGTAGTCAGCGGTGGCGGTGCCGGTGCCGGCGGCCAACTGGTGCAGGCGGATCCGCTCAACGAATTGCGGACGCGGGTTGACAAGGGTGATGTCGACATCGGCGCGCAGCCGCAGGTGGTTGGCTGCCATCGTCCCGGCGTATCCGCCGCCGACAACGACGACGTGCGTCCGGTGGCTGGTCGGTTCGGATAGCTCAGACATCTTTGTCTCCTGTTCTCGGTGTGAGGGTTACGCCCTTCAGACACCGCAGGCCGGCCATCCGTGACAGCACGGCCCGCAATTGTGAGCTGTCTCACGCCAAGTCGGATTTACCCGCCCTCCGGCACGATGGCAAGCGCCTGGCCGGCCCCGCCGGAAGACCGCTCCGGACGTCGCAGGGCGCCGCAATTACCGAGGGGCGGGAGGGGCCCGCATGATAGTCTGCGGTTACTGATAATCCATCCGTGACCTGCGCCGGTCCGGGTACTTCCCAGGGCGTCAAGGCGAACCAAGGGGCCACTTCGATGCGCATCGAAACAGCGGCCGCGAAGACCGTCCGCTGACTGG
>JAVROZ010000729.1:0-3925 GCA_032162485.1 Mycobacterium sp. | reverse complement strand
TAAAGCGTTGCTGCGCAACGCCGAACTGGCGCACATCTTTACCAAGGAAGCAAAGCTCTTCGGCATCAGCGGTGAGGCCACCTTCGACTACGGAGTGGCCTACGACCGCAGCCGCAAGGTGGCCGAGGGCCGGGTGGCCGGTGTGCACTACCTGATGAAGAAGAACAAGATCACCGAGATCCATGGCTACGGCAGGTTCACCGACGCCAACACGTTGTCGGTGGATCTCAACGACGACGGTGGCAACCAGGAAGTCACGTTCGACAACGTCATCATCGCCACCGGCGCCAGCACCCGACTGGTTCCTGGCACATCGCTGTCGGAGAACGTGGTGACCTACGAAAAGCTGATCCTGACCCGGGACCTGCCGAAGTCGATCATCGTCGCCGGAGCCGGCGCCATCGGCATGGAGTTCGGCTACGTGCTGAAGAACTACGGCGTCGACGTCACCATCGTGGAGTTTCTGCCTCGCGCACTGCCCAATGAGGACGCTGACGCGTCCAAGGAGATCGAGAAGCAGTTCAAGAAACTGGGCGTCAAGATTCTCACCGGCACCAAGGTCGAGTCCATCACCGACGATGGCTCCGAGGTCACCGTCGCCGTCAGTAAGGACGGCAAGTCACAGGAGCTGAAGGCCGAGAAGGTGTTGCAGGCGATCGGGTTTGCGCCCAACGTCGAGGGCTACGGACTGGACAAGGCCGGGGTTGCGCTGACCGACCGCAAGGCCATCGGCATCACCGATTACATGCAGACCAGCGTGCCCCACATTTACGCGATCGGCGATGTCACCGGCAAGCTGCAGCTGGCCCACGTGGCCGAGGCCCAGGGTGTGGTGGCGGCCGAAACCATCGCGGGCGCAGAGACTTTGGAGCTCGGCGATTACCGCATGATGCCGCGGGCGACGTTCTGCCAGCCGCAGGTCGCCAGCTTCGGGCTCACCGAGGAACAGGCTCGCGAGGAAGGCTATGACGTGGTGGTGGCCAAGTTCCCGTTCACCGCCAACGCTAAGGCGCACGGCATGGGGGACCCCAGTGGTTTCGTCAAGCTGATCGCCGATGCGAAGTACGGCGAGTTGATCGGTGGGCACCTTATCGGCCATGACGTGTCCGAACTGTTGCCCGAACTCACGCTGGCCCAGAAGTGGGATCTGACCGCAACCGAACTGGCCCGCAACGTCCACACCCACCCGACCATGTCCGAGGCGCTGCAAGAGTGTTTCCACGGCCTGGTCGGTCACATGATCAACTTCTAAGCATGCGAACCGAGACTGTTATCGGCGCGATTGGCGGGTTGCTCGTCGGATACGTGGTGTGGCTGGCGGCCATCACCGTCGGTGACGACCTGACGACGGTGAGCAAATGGAGCCTGGCGGTGCTGGTGCTGTCGGGTGCGCTGGCGATCGGCGGGGTCATCGGCGGCCTGCTCATGCGTTGGCGCCGAAGGTATGGCTGGTCGGCATTCACGTTCGGGCTGCCGGTTCTTCCGGTGGCTCTCACGCTGGCCGTCCTGGCCAACCTGTATTTCTGAGCTACCGCGGGTGGTCGAGCGGGATCTCCAGCGCGGTGATCGTTGCGGCTAATCCGTCGTATTGGGTTGCCAGCATGCAGAATTCGATCAACCGAGGTCGATTGAGATGAGCGGCCAGCTGGTGCCAGGTCGCGGTGGTGACCGAGCGGTCTTTGATCAGCTCGTCGGTGGCCTGCAACAGCGCCTGCTGCCGGGCAGTGAGCACCCGCCGGGGCCCGTTGCCATCCGGAGCCTGTGGCCAGGCGAAGATCGTGGCCTGGGTCTGCTCGTCCAGGCCGGCTTGACGGGCAATCCGGCGGTGGTGCTGGAGTTCGTATTCACACTGGCGCAGGTGCGCGACGCGCAGAATCACCAATTCGGTATCGACGCGCGGGAGCCGTCCGCGGAGCAGTCGGGCGCCATAGATCAGCCAGGCCCAAAACAAGGACTGCCGGTAACCCAGCGTGGTGAACAGATGCATCTCCGGTGCCCCGACGGTGCGTGCGCCAGCCTTGGCCAGCACCCAGTTGATCGGTCCCAGTTGGCGGAATTTGCCCGACGGTATGCGAGCGACCTGACCGTTTTGGTTGCCGGTCATGCGTGCTGCACCAGATAGGGGGACACGGTGCTGCGGTGCTCGTTGAGATCGAGCGCGCGCCCTAGCGCGGGGAACGCCCGCTGCGGGCAGTTGTCGCGTTCACAGACTCGGCAACCGGCCCCGATCGGTGTGGCGGCAATTTTCGGATCCCCCGACAAGTCGAGTCCTTCCGAGTAGACGAGTCGGTGTGCGTGGCGGAGTTCGCAGCCAAGCCCGATCGCGAAGGTTTTACCGGGTTGACCATACCGGGCCGCGCGTCGCTCGACCGTACGGGCCACCCACATGTAATTGCGGCCGTCGGGCATCTGGGCGATCTGAACCAGGATCTTGCCGGGGTTGGCGAATGTCTCGTAGACGTTCCACAGCGGGCAGGTGCCGCCAGTGGAGGAGAAGTGAAAACCGGTGGCTGACTGTCGTTTTGACATATTTCCGGCCCGGTCGACCCGGACGAACGACAGTGGCACGCCCCGCACCGTGGGCCGTTGCAACGTCGACAGCCGGTGCGCGATGGTCTCGAAGCTCGCCGCGTAGAACGCCGACAGACGCTCCACGTCGTAGCGGAAGTTCTCGGCGACGTCGTGGAATTGGCGGTAGGGGAGCACCGTGGCGGCGGCAAAGTAATTCGCCAGTCCCAGCCGTGCCAGCGTGCGGGACTCGTCGCTGGTGAACTTGCCGTCTTCGACCAGGGCATCGATCAGCTCGCCGTATTCCAGATAGGCCAACTCGGCGGCCATCTTGAACACCTGCTGCCCCGAAGCGAGGTGGTTGCTGATCTCCAACGTCTTGCTGTTGGGGTCGTAGCGATGCAGTACCGAGTCGCCCAGGTCGATGCGCCTGGTGATGTGCACACCATGTACCTCGGTGAGCCTGCGGGTCAGCTCGCGGGCCAGGTCGCCGTGATGCATCCGCATCTTGACCGTCAGGTCCTCGGCGGCGGTGTCGAGTTCGTGCAGATAGTTCTGGCGTTCGTAGAAGTAGTCGCGCACCTCTTCATGGGGCATGGTGATCGACCCGCTGCCGCTGCTGCCGTCGAAGTACCGCTCTTCGGTGGCGGCGGCCAGTTGCGCCGTGGTAATCCGGTAGCGCCGGTGCAGGTTCACCACCGCACGGGCCAGGCTCGGGTGAGCGTTGACAATCTCGGCGAGCTCGGTGGGGTCGACGTCGATGCCGATATCGCGATCCATCGTCACTTCGCGCAGCTCGGCCACCAACCGGGTGTCGTCCTGGGAGGCGAAAAAGGTCGCGTCGACGCCGAACACCTCGGTGATCCGCAGCAGCACGCCCACTGTCAGCGGACGGACGTCGTGCTCTATCTGGTTGAGATAGCTCGGCGAGATGTCCAGCATCTGCGCCAGCGCGGCCTGGCTGAACCCGCGCTCGCTGCGGAGCTGCCGGACGCGCGCGCCAACAAACGTTTTGGACACTCAACGCAGCGTACTCGGTCTTGCGAAGGGTTGCTTAGCAAACTTGGCACCGCCCTCCGGGGCGGTCGGAGGTTTGGTTTTAGTGTGCGTCGTTGGCATGATGCGCATCGAGTCTCTGGGTACACCCGGGACACCCAAGGGAGGAAACGGGGAGCAGCGCCGTGAGCCTGGACAAACAGTTGATGCCCGTGCCTGACGGTAACCCCGATGTCTTCGGTCGGGAATGGCCGCTGCGCGTCGGCGACATCGACCGGACGGGCAGGCTGCGGTTGGACGCGGCGTGCCGGCATATTCAGGACATCGGCCAGGATCAGCTGCGCGAGATGGGTTTCGAAGAGACCCATCCGCTGTGGATTGTGCGCCGGACCATGGTGGACCTCATCCGCCCCATCGAGTA
>JAVROZ010000728.1:0-5600 GCA_032162485.1 Mycobacterium sp. | reverse complement strand
CTCGCCGCGGATTGCAATCAGCAGGGTCGTCCCAGCGTCGCGCGGTGGAAGCCGCATAGGGCATACAGTACGGCCTGACCCCGCACGTCTGGTGACGTGTCCCAGACTCCTGGAGTCAGAAGCCTCGCCTGGGCATGACGACCGGCTTGACTCCGTACCGCGGCCCTACGCCGAAGCGAGCCTCATCGGCACTGGCGATCATTCCAGGCGCGGGAAGCGTCGCTTCGGTCCCTTCGTCGTCGACGGGGACTGCCCAGTAGGTGCCATCCGAGGCCGCGCGCGCCGTCACCGCCGGTGCTGCGGTAGACCAGCTTGCCGGCACCGATAGTTCACCAACGAGGGACGCATTGCCTAAGACCATTACCGGCGGCAGGGCATCGACGCTCCTTGGTGTGATCGAGTGCGCCAATGCGGATGGCGGGCCACTCCTCGGGCCCCGGCTAGCAACCTCTTCGATCTCGGCGTCTTCCTCGTCCGCGCTGCCACCGCCGATCTGGCCTATGGAGTAGTCCCAGTAGGTGGCCCTGTTGTGATCGAAACTCGCCCAAAACGGATGTTCATTGCTGTCGAGCCAATGGATAAATTCCAGCACCGTCGTCGGACTGGACTCCGCTGCCGCCGCTGGCGCGGCAAGGCTCAGGAGAGCATCGGGGCCGTTGCTGATCATGCCGCTGAGGACCGGTGATTGGTTTGCGATCCCCGCCGGATTACTGACGGAAGTCGGCTCGGTCAGCGGGCTCAGCATGCCCGCCACCGCGGAGGACGCGGCGTAGCCGTACATGGCCGAAGCGTCTAGGGCCCACATTTCGCTGTAGTGCGCCTCGGCAGCAGCGATGGTCGGCACGTTTTGTCCGAATATGTTGGTCGCTACCAATCGGGCCAGCAGGGCGCGGTTGGCGGCGACATCGGCGGGGGGCACTGTCATCCCGTACGCCGTCTCGAAGGCGGCAGCGGAGGCCATTGCCTGCGCCGCCGCGGACGCTGCGGATTCAGCTGTATAGGTCAACCACGCCACGTGCGGCTGCACTGCGGCCGCCATCGTCACCGAGGCGGCACCCATCCACTGGTCGGTGGTCAACCGGGTGATGACCGACTCGAAGGAGGAGGCTGCAGTGGTCAGCTCGGCAGCAATGCCGTTCCACGCCGCCCCGGCCCCCAGCAGCGGTGCCGCACCCGCGCCGGCGTACATCGCCCCAGAGTTGACCTCCGGCGGTAAGGCTCCAAAATCCACTTCGACAGTCCATTCCCAGTCGAGTGCAGTTACGGTAGGCGGCGGCCGGTGCTTTCCCTAATGCATTCAGTATTCCATCGAGTCACAGTCGTCGTGGCGCATTATTTGTGTCCACAGTCACGCGCGCGACATGGCCGGTTCATTTCTGGATATCTTTCGCAACACCACCCGCATCTCCCCTGGTCAGCAAGTGATAACTTATTCCCAGGAATGGTCGGGCCCACGCGGATCGCGTGTAAAACATGTCAAATTCATAGGGTTCGATCGAGAATGCGCAGACTCATTAACAGCCTCGTAATACCGCGGCCTCCAGTGTTAACGCCGCAATTTCAGAGAGACATTTGATTCTTATATGTGCTCATATCATTCAACGAAGCGCCTGGCCCCACTGCACCTGTCCGCGAAGCCTGCCTTTGAGCAGTTTGCCGCCGGCGTTGCGTGGCAGCGGCGCCGTTACCACCGAGATGTACTGCGGGATCTTGAAGTCGGCAAGTTGCTCACGACAGTGTTCGAGCACGGCCGGCACGTCAACCTGTTCGCCGAACAGCACCGCGCCGACCTTCTCCCCCATGATCTCGTCAGGCACTGCCAGGACGCAGGCATCGGCGACACCAGGGGCCGCCAGCAACGCAGCCTCGACCTCGACGCTGGAAATGTTCTCGCCGCCCCGGTTGATGATGTCCTTGAGCCGGTCGACGATATAGACCCGTCCCGCCTCGTCGACGCGAACCACATCACCGGTATGCAGCCAGCCATCCACGATCGTGGCTGCGGTGGCCTCCGGGCGGTTCCAATATCCGGCGGTGACGTTCGCGCCTCGCGTCACCAATTCGCCGACCATTTCACCGGAGCCGCCGTCGAGTGCAATCACGCCAAGATCCACCGACGGCACCGCATAGCCGACCGAGTCGGCGTGCTCGATCGCCTCCTCGTCGGGTAGGACGGTCATCAACGAGGCGCTCTCGGTCATGCCATAACCGTTGAACACCGTGGCGCGCGAAAAAGCGGATTTGACCGACCGCACCAGCGAGGGCGCAATGGGCGCGCCACCGTAGCCGACCCAACGAACGCCGGACACATCTGCGGCGGGAAAGTCTTTGTGCCGCAACAGTAACGAGTAGATCGCGGGGACGGTCACCATTACCGAAATGCGCTCGGCGCTCAGCGCTTCGACCAGCTCGTCGAGGTTGAGTGCGGGCATGATTACGGCCGCTCCGCCGAGCCGGGTGGCCGCCAAAAGCTGGGAATTGCAACCGGTCACGTGAAACAGCGGCACCGAGATGAGGGTACGCAGCCCTTCACCGATATCCCTCGGCTGTCGAAGACATCGGACGCCGTTCTCCGTGTTGGTCACGAATGCCTCGTGGGTGGTCGGCACACCTTTGGGGTGCCCGGTGGTGCCCGACGTGTAGAACAGTGCGGCGATGTCAGCGGGGCCGAGCTGGTCGGTCACGTACGGCTTGGCGTCGGGCAACGAGGTATCTGGGCTGAGGTCGATGTGCGCCCCGGCGTCCGACAGCACGAACTCAACCTCTGGTTGCGACGACCGCGTATTCACAGCGACCGCAACCCCTCCGGCCATCACTGTGCCCCAGAACGCCAGCACCCAGTTGATCCCCGCGGGATAACGCACCGCGACGCGGTCGCCCGGTTTGAGACCCGCGGCACGCAGCCCACCGGCAACCCGCGCTGCGCGGTCCCAGAGCTGCCGGTACGTCAGACGATCCGAGCCCAGCTCGACCACGGCTTCGCAGTCCGGGCGGCGGTCGACCTGCTCGGCAAGCATGTCCAGCAGGGTCGCCGGGAGGTCGTCGTAGTGCGGGACGCCCCGGCCATCTGTGGAAACCCCGGATTGGGGGAATGGGTTGCGGCCGCGGGGGATTTCGATCACACGGGCGTTTGGAGGCATGCCGCACCTCGCTCTCGGGTGTCCTATCGTGATAGCGGTGACGATCCACGATTCCGCCATCATGCCCGAGGCGTTCTTCACTGTCGACGGTGACTCCTATCTGCCGGGCGTGATGACGCGAGGACCGTGGGGCGCGGTGATGGGCGGTCAGATCATCGGCGGTCTGCTGGGTTGGGGAATAGAGCAGTCCGGCATCGCTCCGGAGTTTGTGCCGGCCCGGTTCACAGTTGACCTACTCCGTCCGGTTCCGCTGGAGCCGGTGCAGATCCAGACCTCGGTGCAGCGCGACGGCCGCCGCATCAAACTCATCGACGGCGCGTTACTGCAGAACGGGAGGACCGTTGCCCGGGCCAGCGCATTGTTCATGCGGCGCGGCGAGCATCCCGACGGAGAAGTGTGGTCAGCCTCGGTGCAAATGCCACCGCTGCCGACCGGCAGTGAGGGCTTCCCCTTAGACATGCCATTTCTCATCTGGGGGTACGGAAACACACTGGCCGGCAGCCCTGGTATCGCTGCGGGCGAGTGGGAGCAGTCACACTCCCAGAAGTTCGCGTGGACAAGGTTATTCCGGCCGATGGTGCATGGTCACCCTCTCACAGCATTCACCCGTCTGGCGTTTGTCGGTGACGTGGCCAGTTCGCTAACGCATTGGGGCACAGGTGGATTGCGGTATATCAACGCCGACTACACCGTTACCGCGAGCCGGCTGCCAGCGGGTGAATACGTTGGGCTGGCGGCCCAGAGCCACTTTGGCACCGAGGGTGTTGCCACCGGCAGCGCCGTCCTGTTCGATCAGCACGGTCCGATCGGCACCGCCTCGGCGCTGGCCCTGGCCCAGCCCGCCGACGCGTTCCGGCCGGAGTATCAGTAGGTAATCAAGTCCGCGGTCGTGGCCGGCGCTTATGCTGCACTAGACAACACAGCGGACGGGGTGTGTGACATGACAGCTCAGCTCTCGGATCATGTTGTCTACCAAGGCCAGCCGTATACCCTCGTGGAGGTCGACGGATCAGGTTTGTTCGAGCCGAGCGCGCACGGCGTGCAGGTGCGCATGATGACAACGGCATGCCATAGGGGCTACGTGTGCGAGTACGCGGTGCAGGATGGGCAACTTTTCTTGACATTCGTGCAGCTCGGCAGTTCGGAGCCACCGGAGGAATTGTTCGGCGCACCGCTGCATGACGCCGGTCTTGCCGCACAGTACGGGCCACTACGGGTACCGCAGGGTTTCAGTGGTCGGTTGCTGCTAGGTGCCGGGTTCATCCACGAGCTGTACGAACACATCGGCCATCACGCCGCGTGGAAATATTCGACGGTTCTGGAACTGATGTTCAGTAGCGGCCAGCTGGAAGCGGTGACTGATCAGTCTGAGGCTATGGCACAACGGCGCGCCAAAGAACTCGAAGTCAGGGCACAATGGCGCGCTGAAGAGTCCGAATATTGGACACAACGGCAACGGCCCGCAAAAGAGTCCGACCCCTGGGCACCAGCGTTCGCCCAGCAGCCCAGTACACCACCGGCATCCGCCCACAAACCACGCATTGCATTGCCGGTGCAGGCACTGCTGTGGTTCCTCGCGAGTTTCCTTGGCATCGCGCTAGCCCAAAGCTGGCCTGTTGTGGGAGCCGGCGTTTGCTTCGGCTGCTGGACGGTGGCGATCTACCTACTCGATGTCAGCAGAAAGAAACGGAAGCCCTCGCCGTAGCCGACGTCGATCCCATTATTTCCCAACTAATTCGGTGTTGTCGATTTGCATGCGATGTCTCTGTCGAACTAGCCCATCAGCTGAGCGGCGACCGACGCGCCGAGGTTCCAGCACGCTTCGACTTCGGCCTTGCCCGGTTTACCCGACACCACGACGGCCTCAGCGGCCTTCACCCAGCCCAGCCCGGCGGTGATCCCGTTCACCGCCCGCTCAGCTCCCTCGGTGCCCTCGTTGCCGTGCAGCCAGACCCCGAACGGTCGGCCCCGAGTGCTGTCCAACAACTGGTAGTAGGCGCAGTCGAATGCGTGCTTCAGAGCTCCGGAGATGTAGCCGAGGTTCGCCGGGCTGCCCAGCAGGTAGCCGTCGGCTTCCAGCATCTCGACGGGTGAGACGGTCAGCGCCGGTCGCCGCACCACCTCAACGCCCTCGATGTCGGGATCGGTGGCGCCCGCGACCACCGCCTCAAACAGCTCCTGGCAGTGCGGGGATGGCGTGTGGTGCACAATCAGCAGTCGCTTAGTCATTGGTGCGCTCCAGCTCGACCGCCGTCTTCATCGCCTCGCGTGCCCGGCGCCGGTCCCCCGCATAGTCGTAAGCCCGCGCCAACCGATACCAGCGACGCCAGTTGTCGGGGTCGTCGTCCAGTTCGCTGCGCACGGTATCGAACATCGCGTCGGCCGCGCCGCGCTCGATGCGTCCGGAGGCTCGGCGCGGTAGCGCGCTGGTGTCGAGTTCCATTCCGTCATCAGCGATCA
>JAVROZ010000727.1:0-5461 GCA_032162485.1 Mycobacterium sp. | reverse complement strand
AGCTCCATGTCGGGCCTGCCGATGATGGCGTGCAACGATCGCCGCCCGATGTTTCCGGTGGTCCACTGGATCACGCGCAGGGGACGGTCTGCGCTGGTTGTGCTCATTGGGTGCTCCTTTGCGCCGGTGCTTTGCCCATTCGGTGGGAGTCATTATGTGCAACCGACTCCGGGGCACCTGTGCCGGGCGTCCCCTAGTTCAGCGCAGCCGTCCCAAGTCAGAACTTGGCCTGACCCAGCGCATACATGGCACCGGACAGGATCTGCGAAAACGGGTCGCCGCCGCCGCCGAAGGTCGCCTGTGTGGCCGGTGCGGTAACGGCCGCGGGGTCATAGCCGTTGATCGGATCCACCTGAATCGGAGCGGTCAGCGGATCGTCATTTCTCGAATATCCTGCATTGACCATGGGCAGCAGCACCGCGTCAAGCCGAGTCAGCGTGTCCTCCGGTACCCCGAGATAGCCGAAGGCCAACACCAGTGGAAGGTGCCGTTCGGGAATCAGATATGTGGTTGTCGTGGCGCCTCGGGAGTTGACGGTTGTCCTGATGTTCTGGGGCGGCACCATGCTCGGCTTGGTAAAGGCAACTGCGGTGTGACCGGTCACGAGGCCCATCAGTGTGTTGGCAAGGGCCATCATGTTGTCCGGCCGGTCCGGGAAGTCGGCGATCGAGTCGTAGGCGGAGATGAACATGTTGGTGTCGTACTGGCTCTCGACGGGAGGCGGTACGGGGTAGTCGAGTGCCGGGACGACGGTGCCCACCGGAAACATCGCGGTCAGGAAACTCTCACCGAAACCGTGCCGCGCAACGGGGTCGCCGAATGTGTTGAAGGTCAACTGATCCGGCGGAGGAGCATTCGGATCGGTGGCCAGCCGCGCCTGCAGGGCGTCGAGCACGAGGGCGCCCTCGGACAAGCCGATCAGGGTGCCGGGACCGCCCTTGGTTATCGCCGCGGCAAGGTTGTCCGCGCCCACGGGAATCGACTCGCCGACGCTCGGTCCGTCGGCACCCAGGCCCGGGAGAATTTCATCGAGTTGGCTGATGCCTGGGAAGATTCGTCCCAGCACGTGGCCCTGAACCTGGCCCGCGGGGTAGTCGACAAGCTGCCGATGCCGGGTTGGGAGCCATTCGGCTCCTTCGCGGCGAATGTACTCGCCGTAAGGAATGCCCAGGACGTGAGCGCCGCCCAAGGCGTAGGCAATCTCATCCGTCGGTGTCATCGGCGTCGGATCGGCCGGCGTTTCGTCGGCAGAGGCCGTCCCAGTGCCGAGATATCCTGTGGCGCCAACGATTATCAGCGCGGATACTCCTGCGAGTAGTTTCTTCATCTCTATCCTCGCCCGCTCGGCTTGGTCTCGTAGTTTGGCATACCTCACCCGTCTGCGCTGGCGCGGCGTGAATTCGGGCCTGACGGCCACCAGCTCGCCCGTCCGACCAGCGTAGCCACCGCGGGCACCGTGATGGTGCGCACCAGGAAGGTGTCGAGCAGGATTCCCACACCGATCACGAACCCACCCTGGACCACGGTGGTGATGCCGGAGAACAGCAGACCGCCCATCGAGGCGGCGAAGATCAGGCCCGCGGCAGTGATCACACCGCCGGTCGAAGCAAGGGTCCGAATGACGCCGTAGCGCACGCTGTGCGGAGATTCGTCACGCATTCGTGAGATGAGCAGCATGTTGTAGTCGGCGCCCACCGCGACCAACACCACAAAGGCCAATGGCGGGACGCTCCAATGTAATTGCTGGCCGAGTCCGTATTGAAAGAACAGAACGCCGATACCGACCGCCGACAGATACGAAATCACCACAGAACCGACCAGATACAGCGGTGCGACAACCGCCCGCAGCAGCGCGATCAGGGTCAGCAGCACGACCAAGATGGTGACCAGGATGATGAATCGGATGTCGTGTTCGTAGTAGTTGCGGGTGTCCCGCAGTGCAACGGGATACCCGGCCATCGAAACCGAGGCGTCCGCCAGGCTCGTGTTCGGTTGGGCACCCCGGGCGGCATCGGTGATCGCATTGACCTGATCCATCGCTTCGGGGCTGAACGGATTGAGTTTGGTCGCAACCAAGTACCGCACCGAGTGGCCGTCCGGCGACACGAACAGCTTTGCGGCCTTCTTGAACTCCTCCATCCGCAGCAGCTGGGGCGGAATATTGAAGCCTGCCATCGACGGCTCGGCCGCGTCCTGCTTCATCGCCAGGAGGAACGCCGATGCGTCACCGAGTCCGGCGCCCAGCTGTTTGATCTGCTCGACCAGTTGGTCCACGCCGTCGGCCACCTGCCGGCTTCCGCCGGCGAAGCGGTCGGCCCCTTGTTGGAGGTTGGTCAAATCTGCCTGCAGGCCGCCGGGTCGGTCCAGCCCTATGGCGTGCAGCGCGTTGGTGAAGCTGGTGAGGACAACGTGCAGGCGTTCGGCCGATGCCTTGAGGGTCTGTCTGTCTGGGAAGACCTGCAATTGTCGAGCCAGGTCATTAATCTGATCCAGGCTCCCGTCGCTACGCGCGTTGACCACCCGCTCGAACTGGAGCCGGGTGTCGCTGCAGGACGGATCCGCGTTGCAGACCGGGTTGCCTTGTAGTGCCGTCAGTACCGGCGCCACCCAGCCGAACAGATCCTTGACGGCCGCGAAGTTCAGGCCCATGGCCGTGCCGAGCGAATTGATGCTGTTGACCAGCTTGGCAGCCGTTTCGACCTCGCTGACCAGCTTGTCTCCGCCGTACTGGTTCCTCATTGAGGAGAATGCGTCGACCAGACCCTGGATGCTGGCAACCATCTGGTTGACCTGGCTGCGGACATCGCGAAGATTGTCGGCCAGCGTGTTGGACCCGTGGGCCAACCGGTTCATGTCATCGGTGTGGTCGCTGATCAGGTCGGCCGCACTGGCGAGCCGGGCGCCGATAGCGCCCGCCTGATATGTCGCTCGGAACTGTTCCGGCACCGCACCCATCGGTCGGGTGACGCCGCTGACCTGAGCGATATTCGGCAGTTGGGCAACTCGATCTGCCAGCTGCTCCAAGTCTGCGAGGGCTCGCGGTGTGCGCAGATCATGCGGCGACCGGACGAGGATGTATTCGGGAATCGACTGATTCACCGGGAAATGACGATCCAGCGCCGCATACCCGACCGAGCTTGGGGCCGAGGGCGGCAAGGCTTTGCGGTCGTCGTAGTTGAAGCGCACCAAGCCCGCACACCCGGCCAGGATGATCAGCACCAACAGACTGGCAACCAGATGCACCTTCGGCCGACGCACGATGCGTATCCCCGAACGTCGCCAGAATCGGGCGGTCAGTTCCCGGCGCGGCTTGACCCACCCGCGCGGTCCGGCTACCACCAGAATGGCCGGCAGCAATGTCACCGCCGCAAGGAACGCCACACCGATCCCGATCGCCGAGGACACACCGACCGTGGAGAACACTCCCATCCGGGCGAAACTTATTCCGAGGAAGGTGATTCCGACTGTGGCGGCCGAGGCGGTGATCACCTTTCCGATCGAGATCAACGCCCGCACTACCGCTTGATCGAAATCCTCGCCCCGTCGCAAATAGTCGTGGTATCTGCTGATCAGAAAGACCGCGTAGTCCGTGCCCGCGCCGGCAATCATGGCACTCAAGAAGACGATTGATTGGTTCGAAACTCCCAGGCCGCTGAGTCGGGAGAATGCCGCCACCACGGACTGTGCGATCACCAAGGACATCCCGATCGCTATCAACGGCAGCAGCATGGTGACCGGGTTTCGGTAAACCAACAGCAGGACGACGAGCACCAGGAAGGCGATTGCCAGCTCGATCGGGAGCCGGTCCCGTTCGCCCGCGACGGTGAGGTCGGCAACGGTGGCCGCGGGACCGGTGAGATTTGCTGTCAACGGCGTTCCCGCGATGTTGTGGTTGACGGACTCCTCGATCCGCAGGTAGGAGGCATACGACTTCGGCGTGCCTAGTTCGCCCGCAACGCCCACCGGCAATACCCACGATTTGTGGTCCTTACTGGTGACAGCCGAACGCAGGGGCGGTGTGCTGACGAAATCCTGCAGCATCACGACATCGCGCTTGTCTTCGCGTAACGCGGTCACCACCTTCTGGTAGGCGGCCTCGTCGGCGGGCGAAAGTCCTTTCTCGTCGGTCAGGACCACCAACAAGAGGTTCTCTGTGCCCGATTCGTGAAACGCCTCGGTCATCTGTCGGGCGGTGACGCTCGAGGGTGCGTCGCTGGGCAGGATCGCGAGCGGATGCCGTTGGGCCATTTCGTTCAGGGTTGGGACCGTCAGCGGCAGTGCGACCGCGATGGTGACCCACAGCCCGATCACTACCCAGGGCCACCGCACCACAAAATCGGCTACTCGTCGCATAGCGACTCCACCTCCGATGCCCGCCGCCCTGTGCGCGAGGGGGAAATCATGCACTCCGCACTAGGCAACGCGTCCCCAATGGCCACGGTCAGCGACCCGCACGCACACGGACTTCATCGCTGCCATGTACCGGGCAACTGACTTCTGGGCAATTGGATTGTTGGGGTACATCACCGCCATTGCAGTGCCCTCCTCGTACCGAAAGATGTAGATGGTGAGCTGATAGGAGTATCTGCCGTCAGAGTAGATTCCGATATTCTTCGCGTAACCCAGGTCGGCTGCTGCGAGCACCGCGTTGAGCGGTGCTGCGCCGCCGTGCAAGAAGTTCGTCACCGGAAAGTTCGGTCGAGGCCTGCTCAACCACGGTGCCAATTCCAGCACGCGGTAATACGGCACCTTCGCCATGTCCAGACCTGAGTCGAAAGAAGCTTGCGCTGCCCACGCGGCGTCACCGAAGGACGCTGCAGCTATCGGGACGGTGATCGGAACCAGGCCGGTGAACCAACCCTGAGTCGCAAAGTTTTCCGAACCCCTGCGGGTATCTCGGGGAGTAAGCCCGAAATATGTTACTGCTCCGGTGAACTCGTGTTCCACCATGGCGATGCAGGCGAACAAGCCGCCGATGAAGCGGGCGCCGGCCGCCGTGCAGGCCGCTTCGAATCTCTCCGTCTGCTCCGCGTCCATCAACGGTTCCTTGACCATGTGACTATCGCTAGGCTCCAACGGGTTTCCCAACGGAAGCGGGAACTCGGGAACGCTGCCACTGTTGTTCTCGGCGAAGTCGATCCACGCTCGTACCTGCGGCGAATCCACGGTTAAAGCTGACAGGGACTGGCGCTCATGGAGACAGTAATCGTCAAAGCTTCCGGCCTCGGGCAGTGCTAGGGGCTTACCGTCTGCGGTCAACGCTGTGTACATGCCGTGGGATTCGAGCATCGTTATGCCGATTAACGCTGCGTCGCCATGGACGTGATCGATGCTGGCATAGAAGCTGAAGTGGTCGTCGCTTTGGATGATCCCGAACGTAAAGCAGCCCCACTGCAACGGATCCGGTGTTGCCACTACATGGTCGTGTAACTGTTCAAGGGTCATTTCGCCATGATCGGTC
>JAVROZ010000726.1:0-3509 GCA_032162485.1 Mycobacterium sp. | reverse complement strand
GGCGTTGTGCTCGCGGGCAAACAAGGTGTGCAGGATGCCCACCCCGACCCACCAATTTTCGCGCATGCCGGTGAGATCAATACCGGGGATGTCGCTCTTGGGCAGCCTGCCGTCGTCACCGACCTTGATCTTGCCATCGACGAAGGTGCGTACCTCGGCTTGGCGCTCCTTGCCACTGCCGTAGATCTGCGAACCGTCCCACCAGTGGGTTTCGACGTTGCTGAACACCGGGGCCGGGCACCCGTCGACGATTTCGCCGCGCGGCGGAATGGTGCAGCGGATCCGCATCGGATCCTCCGGGAAGTCGTCGCCCTTGCGGAGCGGAATCTCGATGTTCTTGTCCTTCAAGCCGTCACCGTGGAAGAACCAGTTGTGGTTCTCGAACTGCAACCAGGCGGCAGCCAGCGCGTTGATGATGCCGGCGGGCTTGAACTCGTCGCGTGCCATCAAGCGGCGGCTGATGACTCGCGGATCGGGCTCAAGCAGCCGTCTGGTGTCGGTGACCGTCTTTGCCAGGGGGACGTTGCGGCCGAAGCCCGATCCCTTGGAGCCCATCCAGGGATCGTTCAGGTCGTTCCACGTCCCATCCGGGGTGCGTGCCCGCTTGACTTCCTCAGTGGCCTCACCGAGATCGTCCTTGGGCCGGATATCGGCGCCCTCGAACAAGTTCTTGGTGCGCAGGTCATCGCGCAGTCCGGCCAACGCCTTTAGTTGCAGGACCAGCGAAGGATGTTCATACCATTGACGACTCACGTGAACCACCGTTCTTTATGGCTGCCACGCTCATGCTGGGTGCACGGAAAAACACAACGGGCACAACGGCTTTCATGCCGATTCATCCGCTGGCACATTCCCCCCGCCACTGGGCTGATCGTGACTTACGACGTGCTGACGCGCTTGATCATAGGCGGCGGTTACCAGCGTGTAAATGAGCCGTAACCCTAGCCGGGATTGGCGGCCGGCGCGCGCACCACCATGGGCACCGCCGGGAAGGCCCACGCCATTTCCGAGCGCGACTTGCGCAGCGCCGCGGTGCCGTAACCCTTCTTCCGGTGGTCGGGGTGGATCCAGATCCGGACGTTGACCTCGCCGCCGAAGAGCTCGCCGAATACCAGACCGACCTTCTCGCCGGAATCGACGACCACAAACCAAGCGGCCTCCTCGTCGTCCAAACGCTTGAGCGCCGAACGGATTTCGTCGTCGATGCTGCCGGCCGGAGCGCCGGATCCATCACCGGCAAACTTGATTTCGTCGGTGCGGGTGGTGAAGATGTCGCGGTCGGTCGCCGCGGAGAAAGGGCGGAGCTCGAGAGTCTCGCCGGAGCTGGCCGGACGCTCATTGAGGGTGAAGCTGAGTTGCTTGTTCAGGTCATCCAGCTCTGCCAAGATCTTGGCGCGCGCATCCTGGGTCAATTGAGCGAAGGACATACTCATGACGGCCTCGGCAGCGAGGTGCGACGTGTCGAGCAGCGTGACGATCGCCTCCACCGCGGCGGCCTTGTTCTTGGCCTCGACAATCGCATCGGCGATCTCGTGCCGGCGTTCCAACGCGGCTAGTAAGGCATCTGCGATCTCGCGACGGGCTGCGGTCTGGTCGTGGTCAGTCATTGCATAAGGGTAGAACGACACTCCTGCGCCAGCTACGCCAGTCTGGATCCGCTGAGCTCCAGGAATCGGCGGTAGCGGTCCTTGGTCGGCCCCACCCAGTCCGGCCGGGGCTCGACGACGCGATCCACCGACGCCCAGCGTGCCGCGTCGGCGATCGTCGATTCCAGTCCGACCGCCATCCGGCCCAGGAATGCAGCGCCCAGCGCCGCGCCTTCGGCCACGGCGGACACCTCGACCGGACGCCCGGTCGCATCCGCGATGGCCTGCATCCATGGCTGCACGCGGGTGCCGCCACCCGAAGCGATGACGCGGCGCACCGGTGCACCGCTCAATTCGAGGATCTGCCGGACGACGAAGCCCGACGCTTCGTAGGCCGCCCGCCGTACCGACGCGGGGCCGTGCGTGAGATCCACGCCGTGCAGCGCGCCACGACGGTCGGGATCGTCGAACGGGGTGCGCTCGCCGCGGATATAGGGCAGCCACACCGGGACCCGGCGCGGGTCGGCATTGCGCGAATCGGATTGTGCGTCCGGTCCGATCAGCCGGTCCACCCAGCCCAGGAACATTCCGCCGGCGTTGCTGGCCCCGCCGATCTGGCTCTTACCGGCGGCGGTATGGGGAATGGTCCACAGCCCGGGCACCTGCCGGGGCTCGGAAATGGTGATCCACACGATCAGGGTGGTGCCGCACAACACCAGCACGTCGCCGTCGTGATCGGCCCCGGCCACGATCTGCTCGCACAGGGCATCGATCGCGCCGATCGCCAGCACCGCGGCGCCTTGACGCACCTGCCCAACCGGTGCCCCGAATGTCTGGACCCGCGGCATCTGATCGACGGAGGCGCCGCAATCAGCGCATGCCGCCGCATTCCAGCCAGCCCCGTCGAACAACGGGTGGGTGGTGATGGCGGTGGCGAAGTCGATCACGGACTCCCCGGCCAGCGCGTGGTTGGCAACGGCGGGCGCGGGCCAATACCCGGCCGCTTCGGGCGCTTGCGCGGCCGTCCAGCGCAGAAATTCTGCGGCCTCACCCACCGCGGGGACCGGTTGCACGGGGGCACCGGGCACCCGGCCCCGCGCGTCGCCGTACAGCAGCCCCGGGGTCAGGGCCCGGCCGGTGGAATCGACGGCCGCCATTGACGGCACCATCGACGAGACCGCGACCGCCTTCACATTCGTCATTGAGGGCTCACCGAGGCGGTCCAGGGCAGTCACCGGACCCTGCCGCCAGGCCTCGTCGGCGTCGTGCTCGAGCAGATCGGGGGCCGGCACCCGCAGCTGATGCGGAATTCGGACCCGGGCGTGCACACGGCCGTTCTCGTCGGCCGCGACCGCCTTGACCGCCGTCGTGCCTACGTCGATGCCGATTGTGACGTCTTCGCGTGACACGGGCGCCACGGTACGCCAGCATTGACATCCGTGACGTCCAGACCACGCGCCCTGGTGACGGCCCCGCTGCGCGGGCCAGGGTTCGCCAAGCTTCAGCAGCTCGTCGATGTGGTCTACGACCCTTGGATAAGTGAGCTAAATCAGACGCCGCTGCGCATCTACAGCGCCGAGCAATTAGCGCAGCGCATCACCGCTGAAGGCGCCGATATCGTTGTGGTGGAAAGTGATTCGGTCAAGGGCCCGGTTTTCGAGCTAGCCCTGAGGGCGGTAGCGTCCACCCGCGGCGACCCCAACAACGTCGACATCCCCGGTGCCACCGCGGCAGGCATTCCGGTGCTGAACACGCCCGCCCGCAACGCCGTCGCGGTCGCCGAGATGACCGTGGCTCTGCTACTGGCGGCCACCCGCCGATTGCTGACCGCGGATGCGGATGTGCGCAGCGGCAACATGTTTCGCGACGGCACCATTCCGTATCAGCGGTTCCGCGGCTGGGAGATCGCCGGGCTGACCGCCG
>JAVROZ010000725.1:0-4884 GCA_032162485.1 Mycobacterium sp. | reverse complement strand
GCCCGAGCACCTGGGCGTAGATCCCGGCCAAAGTCTCCTCGACCGCGTCTGCCGGGGCGCGATAGCTATCGATGTCCTGGTATTCCGGCGCGGGCAGGGCGCGGGTGTCGAGTTTGCCGTTGACTGTCAACGGCAGCACGTCCAACACCACGACGGCGGCCGGGATCGTGTAGGCCGGCAACCGCTCGGCCAGCGCCCGGCGCACCCCGGCCGGGTCCGCTGTCCCGGTGATATAACCCACCAGGCGCTTGTCGCCGGGACGGTCCTCGCGGGCGATCACCACCGCCTGCTCCACCCCGTCCAATGCGGCCAGTGCTGCGCGCAACTCCCCCAGCTCGATTCGGTACCCGCGGATCTTGACCTGTTCATCGGCGCGCCCCAGGTACTGCAGCTGCCCGTCAGCACCCCAAAAGACGAGGTCCCCGGTGCGATACATTCTTTGTCCAGGTCGTTCGGCGCTACCGAATGGGCACGCCACAAATCGTGTCGCGGTCAGACCGGCCCGCCGCCAATACCCGACGCCCACAGCGGCTCCGGCGACATACAATTCACCGACCACGCCGGCCGGCACCGGGCGCAACCACTGATCGAGCACAAACAACGCCGCCTGTGCCACCGGCGCACCGATCGGCGGCGCCCCCGCCCCCGCTGTTAACGGCGCACTAAAGGCCACCCACATCGTCGTCTCGGTCGGCCCGTACTCATTGATCATCAATCGCCCGGGCGCCCAGCGATCCACCAACTCGGCCGGGCAGGTCTCACCGCCGACCAGCAAGGCCACCGATTCCAAGCCCGCGGGCGACAGCATGCCCGCCGCCGACGGCGTCTGGCTCAAGACACTGACCTTTTCGGAGACCAGTAGAGCGTGCAGGTCTTCCGGTGAGCCCGCCACCGACTCGGGCACCACCACCAGCCGCGCGCCGTGCAAAAGCGCACCGAAGATCTCAAAGCCCGAGATGTCGAAGCTGTAGGAGTGCCACTGCGACCACACCTCCCCCGGCGCCGCCAAACCAGGATCCAATGAATCGATAAGCCCGGTGACGTTCTGGTGGGTGATGGCCACCCCCTTCGGGACACCGGTGGTACCCGAGGTGTAGATGAGGTAGGCAAGATCCTCGGGGGCCGGCGTGGGCAAACCTGTGCATGGATAGCTCTGGACGCTGGGATCCTCGACGTCGATGACCGGCAGCTCGCACCCGTCCAGCCGGTCGGCCAGCCCGCGAGTGGTGAGAGCGGCGATCGGCCCGGCGTCGGACACCATGAACTCGATCCGCGTCGCCGGCAACGCCGGGTCGATGGGCAGATAGGCCGCCCCAGTCTTCATCACCGCAAACATTGCCGCGACGGCCTCGGCCGAACGCGAAAACAGCAGCGCCACAAACTGTCCCGGCCCGACACCGTGGCCGACCAACAGGTGCGCCAGGCGGTTGGTGGCCTCATCGAACTCCCGATAGGTCATCGAGCGGCCTTCGAAGGTCACCGCCGGCGCGTCTGGGGTGCGCGCCACCTGCGCGGCGAATGACGCCGGAACCGACACAGAAGCCGAGGCCGGGGCAGTTAAAACCGCCCGGTTCCCGATCTCGTCGAGGCGGGCGTGCTCACCGGCATCGAGCAGATCCAGCGTTGACAGCGCACGGGTGGGGTCGGCGGTGAGCGCTACCAGCACCCGGCCCAACCGCTCGATCAGCGCCTCGATGCTGTCCGCGTCGAACACATCGGTGCGATACTCGACCGCCCCGCCGATCCCGACCGGCTCTCCGTCCTCGCTCCAACCTTCGCCGAGCGTCAACATCAGATCCATGCGCGCGGTGTGGGTTTCCACCGGCAGCGGCGTGACCTGCAGATCCCCCAAGGTCGGCCCGGGCGCGGGGTCGGTATCCTGCCCGGCGAAGTTCTGCCAGGCCAACATCACCTGGATGAGGGGGTGGTGGGTCAGGCTTCGGGTCGGATTCAGCCGTTCCACCAGCAGCTCGAACGGCACGTCTTGGTGCTCGTAGGCGGCCAGGCTGCGCTGCTGCACCTGAGCCAGCACTTCGGCGACGGTGGGATCGGCGGCCAGGTCGACCCGCAACACCAAGGTGTTGACGAAACAACCCACCAGCTCATCGAGGGCGGGGTCGCGGCGCCCGGCGATCGGGAACCCGATGGCGACCTCGCTGCTGGCGCTGACCTTGGCCAGCAGCACCGCCAAGGCGGCCTGGACCACCATGAAACTGGTCGCGTTGTGCTCGCGGGCCACCCGGGCAACCTGCTGCTGCAGGTTCGCCGACCACTGCACGGCCACCCGCGCTCCGCGGTAGTCGGCGACCGGCGGATAGGGCCGATCGGTGGGCAGCACCAATCGCTCGGGCATCCCGGCCAGAGCATCCTGCCAGTAGGTCAGCTGGGCGGCGATACGGCTCTGGCTGTCGTCGAGGTCACCGAACTGGGCGCGCTGCCACAGCGTGTAATCGACATACTGCACCGCCAACTCGGCCCAATCGGGGGCCCGTCCCGCACACCGGCTGGCATAGGCCACCCCCAGATCACGCACCAGCGGGGTAATCGACCAACCGTCAGCGGCGATATGGTGCGCCGCGGCCACCAGCACGTGTTCTTCGTCGGTGATGCGGAAAAGCCGTGCCCGCATAGGGATCTCGGTACCCAGGTGAAATGTGTGACCCGCCGCCGCGCCGATGGCCTCGCTCAGCCGGCTTGCCGACCAGCCGCTGGCATCAACAATCTGCCAACCGAAGTCCCAGCCCAAGTCGGCTCGTTCGGGCGCCGTCACCAACTGCTGCGGGATCCCCTCGACCGCGGTGAACAGCGTGCGCAGGCTTTCGTGACGGGCCACCACGTCGGCCAGCGCCGCACCCAACGCCTCGGCATCAAGGCGTCCGCCCAACCGCAACGCCACCGCCATGTTGTACATCGGGGACGGTCCCTGCAGCTGGTCGATAAACCACAACCGTTGCTGGGCATACGACAACGGGATCCGCTCGGGGCGCGCCATGACCCGCACCGGCGGGAGGGCAGGCCCGCCACGATGCCGGTTCAGATAGTCGGCAAGACCCTCGACCTTGGACGCGTCGAACAGGTAGCGCACCGGCACTTCGCGGCCCAACGCGACCTGTAGCCGCGCGCTCACCCGGGTGGCGATCAACGAATCCCCACCCAGGGCGAAGAAATCGTCATCAAGCCCGACTCGATCCACGCCCAACACCTCGGCAAACACCTCGGCGACGACCTTTTCGGTCTGGGTCCGCGGCGCCCGGAAGGATGTGGCGGCAAACACCGGCGCCGGCAGCGCCTTTCGGTCGATCTTGCCCGAGGAGGTCAACGGCAACTCGTCGAGCACCATGATCTGCGCCGGCATCATGTAGTCCGGCAACCGCGCGCTCAGCTGCTGACGCACTGCGCTGATCTTGGGGTTGGTGTGCGGGTCATTGTCATGGGTACTGCGGTGCTGAGCCTCAGCCGGGGGTAGGTAGACGTCGGCCAACGCTGGGGTTTGCTGGTCGGCTTGCTGGCCCGCGGGAGTGATGAAGACGGCGTCGAGGGTGCCTGGTTGGGACCCCCACGTGACGGCGACGTGGTATCCGGTGGCTTCGCCGAGACTGTGCAGCTGTTCTGAAGTCACGGTGCCGGGGGTCTGAGTTTCGCCGGCTTGGGTGCGTGCGTCGTCTAGCGGTAACCCGGCGGCGAGGCCTTCTTCGATGCGGACGTCGCTGATCAGTCCGGCGCGTGGGATCGCGGTGACGCGCACGGCGGTGGGACGTTGGGATGTCAACCGGGTGCGCAGTCCGTCCAGTCCTGCGCATTGGTTCCACGCCCAGCTGGGGGCGGCGGCCAGTGACCGTACCGGCGCGGGGGTTTTATGGATGGTCACGTCGTAGCGGTATTGGTTGAGCTCGTTGTCGGCCAATCCGCGTTTGACCTGGATATCGAGTCCGGCAACCGACGCATGGTCGGCCGCCCAGGTGGTGAAAAACTCTGGGCCGAGCAGCAATTCGGGTTCGCTGAGCAGCGCGCGCTGGACGCGTTGGCGGATCTCGCCGGCATCGGCGCCGGGCGCGCGGGCAATCGCGACTGCGGTTTGAAATACACCCTGCAGGGTGTGGTTGCGAACGTCGCCGATGAACAGCGACCCCCCTGGGGCCAGCAGGCCCATGGCGTTGTCGATGACCTCGGCAAGATATCCGGCGTGCGGGAAGTACTGGACGATCGAGTTGAGAATGACGGTGTCGAAGCTGCCCCGCGCGAGCTTCCCGGTGACGTGGGCGGGCTGGGTCAGCAGCTCGACCCGGTCACGCCACGGGATCTCCAACTTTTCCAGCGAGCGGGCCAGGGTGTCGACGGCCACCGCCGATATGTCGGTGGCGACATAGTGTTGCGACCGCGGGGCGATCTGTGACAGCAGCAGGCCCGAGCCCGCGCCGATCTCCAACACCCGCCGCGGTTGCAGGGCCAGGATTCGGTCCACCGTGGCCCCACGCCACTCCCGCATCTCCTCGAGCGGAATCGGTTCACCGGTGTAGCTGCTGTTCCAACCCCGAAAATCCGAGCCGAACTCCACCGCCCCGGCCGCTTCGCTGTGTGGGGAGCCGTACAGGTCGTCGTATACGTGCTGCCACTCTTCGACGATTTCGGCGTCGTGATCGCCGCTGCTGGCGTGCTCCAAGGCGACGTAGGCGACCAGGTGGGAGCCGGTGTGGCCGTGGTGCACGGTGGCGACGGCCTGGGTGACCTGCGGGCAGTCCAGCAGGCTGTTCTCGATTTCGCCGAGTTCGATGCGGTAGCCGCGGATTTTGACTTGTTCGTCGGCGCGGCCGAGGTAGCGCAGTTGTCCGTCGGTGTCCCATGACACCAGATCCCCGGTGCGATACATCCGTTGTCCTGGCGCTT
>JAVROZ010000724.1:0-3433 GCA_032162485.1 Mycobacterium sp. | reverse complement strand
GCGATGGCACGGATCAAATAGGCCGACGACACAATGCAGATATCGATCACCGCTTGATGCTTGAGGCCGAAGCAGTACCCCAACTGCATGACGAGGTAGACCGCCATCACCACAGCCAGGTTCGGGGTCAACCACCAGGCGAGAGCCAGCGAGACGGCGGCCAGCACCACAGCGAGCGTGTAGGCCAGCCATTGCGGCACCACGCCGGCCGCAATCGGCCGGAACCTCTTGGTGGGATGTTCCCGGTCGGCCTCGACATCGCGCACATCGTTGACCAGGTACACGGCCGAAGCGGCCAGACTGAACACCACGAAGGCCACCCCGACCTCGGTCGCCACTTGGATGTGGTCGTAGCGCACGCCGCGGCCCGCCGCCGCCAGCGGGGCGGCCGCGACCAGCACGTTCTTCACCCACTGTCGGGGACGGATCGCCTTGATGACCCCGGTCACCAGGTTGCCCGGAGGTCCGGCCACTGTGCCTAGTTTGTCGGCCACGTCGTCGCTCATTGCACCCATCTCTTTCGGGCAATTCTGTTTCGAGCAAAGCCGTCCACTCGAACGGCAATTGCAGCAACCCCCGCACCGATCGCCGCACCGGCGGCGACGTCGCTGGGATAGTGCACGCCCAGCAGTATCCGCGACAGCGCCATCGGCGGCACCAACAGCGCGGGAACCACGCCCATGGGCAGCCCTGCGGCCCTGCCGATCAGGAAGGCCGCGGCCGTCGTCGACGTGGCATGCGCCGACGGGAAGCTGAGCTGGCTGGGGGTGCCAACGTTGACCGCCACGGCCGCATCATGCGGCCGCTCGCGTCGCACCACCCGCTTGATCACCACGGCCGCCGCATGTGCGCCAAATGCTCCGGCCCCGGCGACGATCCAGGGCCGCCGCCGGCCCGGCGACAGGACCGCCCCGAGCGCTGACACGATCAACCACCCGATGCTGTGCTCGCCGAAGTGCGACATCGCGCGGGTGACGGGCAGTACCCCCGGGCGGCCGGCCAACGCCGACTGCACGGCCACCATCGCGGCTACTTCCCCGGAAGGCGAGCTCCCCAACGAGCGGGCTTTAGCCACTTCGGGAGCCATGTCGTGGCTCGTGATCGGTTTCCGCGCCGGCGCCCGGCAGCAGCACCATCTCCCACTTCTGTTGGCTGGACAGCACGGGCAACGCGTCGCGATAGGCCCGGCGCATCTCATCGAAGCGGCGGGCGAGCTGGCGCTGCCGGCGCACCGACTGGAACAGCAACGAGAGCATCTTGGCCCGATCGCGCTGCCGGTACACCACGCCGCCCCCGTCGGCGGTGGTGACGGTGACCCCGTCAACGGTGCACAACCGGAACCAGCGCGCGTCCTGGGTGGGCACGTTGTACTCCGGCCGTTCGTGGTGCGCCGGATCTGCCGCCTTCAGGTTGTGCAGGATTCCGCGGACCAGACGGTAGCCGATGAACAGCGGGTTCACCGGTGGTTTCATCACCTTGTTCTTGTGCAGCGGCGCCGGCAGCTCGCTGGCCGCCGGCAGCACCACCGCGTCCGGATAGGCCTTGCGCATGCGGTGCACTTCCGGCAGCGCCGATTCCAGGATGGAGAAAATGTGCTCGGGCCCGGCCAGGAAGTCGTCGATGGCCCTGTTCTGGATCTCGACCGTCGAATACTCAAGGCAGGCAAGGTGCTTCAGCGTCGCCTTGAGGTGGCTGCGGACCAGGCCGGAGACGTCGCCGTCCCAGTGCATCGCTGCGACCACCAGCCGGTTGCGCAGGTGGAAATAGGCCTGCCAGTCGATGGCGTCGTCTTTGTCCGTCCAGGCCATGTGCCAGATCGCGGCGCCGGGCAGTGTGATGGTCGGATAGCCGTGCTCGGCGGCCCGCAGACCGTAGTCGGCGTCGTCCCACTTGATGAAGAGCGGCAGCGGCTGTCCCAACTCCTCGGCGACCTGCCGCGGGATCATGCACGTCCACCAGCCGTTGTAGTCGACGTCGATCCGCCGGTGCAGCAGCTTGCTGCGAGACTTGTTGTCGTCCAACGGGTATTCGGCAAAGTCGTGGTCGTACTCGGCGTGCGGCGCGGCCGTCCACATGAAGTTCGCCCGGTCCACGATCTCGCCCATGATGTGCAGGTGCGACGGCTCCTGCAGGTTGAGCATCTGGCCGCCCACCAACGTCGGGATCTTGGCGAACCGGCTCATCGCCAGCACTCGCAGGATCGAGTCTGGCTCGATGCGGATGTCGTCGTCCATGAACAGGATCTGTTGGCAGTCGGTGTTTTTCAGCGCCTCATACATCACCCGGCTGTATCCGCCGGAGCCGCCCAGGTTCGGCTGGTCATGAATGGAGAGCCGCCTGCCCAGCCGTTCGGCCGCCGCCGGAAAGTCCGGGTGTTCGCGCACTTTGCGGGTGCCCTGATCGGGCACGATCACCGCACCGATCACCTCGTCCACCAACGGGTCCGCGGTGAGGGTGGCCAGCGCGTTGGCGCAGTCGGCGGGGCGGTTGAAAGTCGGGATGCCGACCGCGACATTGGCGGTCCCCGGCGCCGGCATCGGGGCGTACCAGCCACCGCTGACCAGCGTGACCGCGGAGTCGGTGGTGATGTCGAACCAGATCCAGCCGCCGTCCTCGAACGGCTGCAGGCCTACCTCGATCTCCTGGACCGCCGGACTTTCTTCGGTGCCTGCGAATTCGCGGCCCTCGATGAAGATCCGGGCGCCAGTGGCCTTGGTCCGGTAGAGGTCCACCCGCCCCGATCCGACCAGTTCGACGCGCAGCACCACTGATTTGCAGATCGACCAACGCCGCCAGTAGCTGGCCGGGAACGCGTTGAAGTAGGTCGCGAACGACACCTCGGATTCGGCGCCGATCTGCAGCGTGGTGCGGCTGATCGCATGCGCACGCCTGGCATTGGTGAGGGACTCCTCGAGATAGAGCTTGCGCACGTCCAGGGGTTCACCGGGACGCGGCAGGATGATCCGCGACAGCAGGCTCACCGCGCTCATTCGCGCACCTCCCCGGTCGGTGACGATGCAGGCCGCGCAGCGGCCTGAGGAGGAGGCGGCCCATCAGTCTCGACCAACGGCGCCCCGTCGCGCAGGTGCGGGGCAAGGACGTTTTCGTACATGCTCAAAGCGCTGGCAATAGCCATATGCATATCCAGATATTGATAGGTGCCCAAGCGCCCGCCGAAAAGCACTTTCGATGACGCGGTCTCGGACTTCGCCCTGGCTCTATAGGCGGCCAACAGGGCGCGGTCGGCCTCGGTATTGATCGGATAGTAGGGCTCGTCGTCTTCGGCGGCGAAGCGGGAGTATTCGCGCATGATCACCGTCCTGTCGGTCGGGTAATCACGCTCGAGGTGGAAGTGGCGGAACTCGTGGATCCGGGTGTACGGGACATCGGGGTCGTTGTAGTTCATCACCGGGGTGCCTTGAAAGTCCCCGAT
>JAVROZ010000723.1:0-4388 GCA_032162485.1 Mycobacterium sp. | reverse complement strand
CGATGCGATCGTCACCAAGGGAGAGTGCGATGTGGTTGCGGACCTGGCCACACCGTTTCCGTCCCAGGTCTTTCTGACGCTGTTTGGTCTGCCGATGTCAGACCGCGACAGGTTGGTGAAGTGGAAGGACTCGATCCTGGAGTTCACCGACCCGAGCAGCGCCGAAGCGACGCCCGAAGTGCTGGCACATGCAATGGAACTCTTCACATACCTCACCGAGCACATCGCCGAGCGCCGCAACAACGCCACGGGCAGCGACATGCTCACCCAGCTGATGCAGAACACCGACGACGGTGGAATGTCCGACAACGAGATTCTGGGACTGTGTTTCATGTTCGTGCTGGCCGGTCTCGACACCGTGACTTCGGCGGTGGGATTCTCGTTGTCGAAACTGGCGCGCGATGCCGACCTACGTCGGCGAATTAGTAACGATCACAGCCTGATTCCGGCTTTCATCGAGGACATCCTGCGTGTCGACGGACCCGTTCCCTTCGCTCCCCGGGTCACCACCGAAGAGGTCGAAGTCGCGGGCAGGGTGGTGCCGAAGGACACGACGGTCATGCTCAGCTACGGCAGCGCCGATCGCGACCCGCAACGTTATGAGGACGCCGACAGCGTTCACTTGGACAGCAAGACAGTTCATTTCGCGTTCGGGCGTGGACCGCACCGGTGTCTGGGGTCGCATCTTGCGCGGCTGGAGCTGCGGCTCATTCTCGAGGAGTGGCATACGCGCATCCCCGAGTACACGTTGGCCGACGGTGGGGAACCGCAGATGCCCTGGCCCGCCGGCACGATGGGACTGGTGTCCGTCCCACTAAAATTCGGCCAGTCGTAGGGAGGCGCCTAATCGACTTTGGGAATTACCTCTTCGGCGACCCACTGCATGTGGTCCAGGTAGGCGTTGAAGTCGTCAAGGGGTGGGGGGTTCACCCAGGTGTCTGTGACGCCGCGCTCGGCCAGCATGCTGCAGTTGTCGATCACCTGCTGGGCGCTCTGACCGAATTGCGAATTGGTGTCGTCGACGATGGCGTGCTCCTGGCCGATGGACAGCATGGCGAGGCTGTAGAACAAGGAGAACGGACGTCCATCTAACCCGGGCTGGCTGCGGAGGTAGTCCATCTTTGCAGGCAGCTCGTCGGGCTTGGTCAGCCAGGGCGCCCAGCCATCAGCGAACCGAGCGGCACGTCGCAGCACGGCATCGGCGTCGCCGCCCATCCAGATGACGGGATGCGGTTTGCGAATCGGCTTGGGGCCGAACGCGATGTCATCGAACTTCACGAACTCGCCGTCGAAACTCGGTGTGTCACTGTGCCATAGCTCGAACATAGCGGCCAGTGCCTCATCGGTGATGCGGCCCCGCTTGGAGAAAGGGACACCGATCGTGTCGAACTCCTCTTTGAGCCAACCCACGCCGACGGTGACCTGAGCACGACCGCCGCTGAGCCAATCCAGCGTGGCGATGGTTTTGGCCGCGATGACGGGGTTGTGCAGGGGCAGGATTGTCACCATCGAACCGATGGTGATCGACGATGTGGCGCCAGCTATGAAGGCCTGTGCGGTGGTGGCATCGAAGTAGTGGTCACCGGAGAGTTCGACATGGCTGGTGGGCGTCAGGTAGTGCTCCGGCAGGAACACCATTGAATACCCGAGGCGTTCGGCGGTCTGGGCCGTTAGCGCGATGTCTTGACCGGTCAGGCTGCGCTCCCATGGTTGGGTGATCGCCGCGACGTGCATGCAGTTGGGTAGGTATACAGCGAATCGCATCATGTGCCTTCCGGGTTCGGCCGGGATCCTGGGGCGAAAGACTATGGCAGTCGACTGTCACAGTCAATGCATTGGCCAGCGGCGTTGACTATGACAGTCGACTGTCATAGTGTCGCTAATAACACTGGCCGACCTGAAAGGCTTGTCCCCCCATGGCCCAGAACCTCTTCATTGCGCTGACCAACCCGATCGAGGGTGAGGATGAGGCGTTCAACAAGTGGTATGACGCGCAGCATGTGCCCGAAGTTCTCGACGTACCTGGCGTGGTTGCCGCGCAGCGCTATGACATCGCGGAACTTAGCGTCCCCGACGATGACGAGCTGCCGGCGCAGTTACCGCCGCCTACACACCGCTACATGGTCATCTACGAGCTGGACAACGAGCCCGACGTGGTGATGGCCGAATTCCTCAAACGCGTCATGGCGGGCACGCTCTCGCTGGGCGAATGGCTGGACCTGACCACAATCTCGTTGACAGGCTGGACTCCCCGCGGCGACCGTGTGGTGGCGGGGTCCTAGTGGCAGAGCTGCTGACCGTCATGCACGCGCAGCGTGCCTGCCGGCGCTTCGACCCCGACGGCAAGGTTTTGGACGCCGACATCGAGCGCATGCTCGAGTCCGCCGTTCACGCCCCGAGCGCCGAGAACACCCAGCCGTGGTCATTTGTGGTGGTCCGTAATGAGCAGACCCGGGGACAGCTGGCGGTCTGGTGGACCGAGACATGGAACGCAGGCGGCGGCGACTTCGTCCGGCAGAGTGTCGAGGACAAGGTGCTGGTTGCTGACCTCGAATACGGCTTCAACCGAGGGGGATTCGCTGCGGCGCCGGTGGTGGTCGTGGTGTGCGCCGACACCGAACGGGTGCTGGAGATCTACGCACCCCCCTCGATTTATCCGGCGGTGCAGAATCTGCTGCTCGCAGCGGCCGACCTGGGCTACGCATCGTGCTTGACGACCGGGCTGACCACGTTCGGCGTCGAACGGGTTCGCGAGAAGCTCCAGCTGCCCGATACGTTGCTGCCCATGGCCGCGGTCTACCTCGGCAGGTCGGCGAGGAAGCTGGCGCCGCCCCGTCGTCGTCCTGCCCTGTCGGTGACGTATCGCGAACAGTTCGGGAACCCCTGGTGATGGGTTCGACAAGGACGGAGCGTTGCCAATGCCGTTGGCGATAACCGAAGACCACCGCGCACTCGCCGACGTCGCCAAGGCAATGGTGGCCGGGCGCTCCGGGACGGCGGGTGCCCGCCGCATCCTGCTCGAGCCAAAGATGGAGGGCCGCTGGTGGTCTGACGACGGCCTGTGGAAGGAGATCGTCTCCACCGGCTGGCTCGGACTGCACGTCGACGCTCAATTCGGTGGCGAGGGGTACGGACTGCCCGAGTTGACGATCGTGCTGGAACAACTCGGCCGCGCCGCGATAGGCGGGCCGTTTTTGCCAACGGTTGCAGTGTCGTCGGTAATCGCCGAGGTCGGCACCGATGAGCAACGCCAACGGTGGCTACCGGGCCTGACATCCGGCGACATCGTAGCGGGGATCTGCGCGACCAGCGATGCGACACAGTCGGATTCGGTCGTGAATGCCGATTCTGTCGCCGCGCTGGGTGAGCCCGCCTCGGACGTATTCTTGGTTCCGGTCGGAGATGATCTGGTGCTCGTCGAGGCGGGTGATGCCGTCACGAGTCGAAGCGTCGACTCCGTGGACCAGGTCATGCAACCGATCACCGTGTTAAGCCTCTCGTCGGCCCCGGTCGCCGACATTTTCGCCGGTGCCGCCGGGCGCGCCGGCCGGATCGTCCGGCTCCTGGCCGCCGCGGAGGCCGTTGGCGGTCTCGCCGCGTGCACCGAAATGGCGACGGCCTATGCAGCGACCCGCGAGCAGTTCGGGCGTCCGATCGGCTCGTTTCAGGCGGTCAAGCACCACTGCGCGAACATGTTGGTGGAAACCGAACTTGCGGTGGCCGTCACGTGGGACGCCGCGCGCGCCAACGGGTTAGAGGCCGAGCTGGCAGCGACCATGGCGGCCGGACACGTACTGCCCGCCTATCAGCGGGTGGCGTTGCAGAACGTGCAGGTGCACGGCGGCATCGGTTACACCTGGGAACACGATGCACACCTCTATATCCGGCGGGCAACGGTGTTGCTGGCGTTCGTGGGTGGTCAGGAGACGTTGCGTGACAGAGTAACCGAACTGCAGGCAAGCGGATTACGTCGACGTCAGGAGTTGGACCTGCCGCCAGAGGCCGAGCAGTATCGCAGCGCCGCAGCGGAATTCCGTGCTGAGCTCGCGCGTGCCAACGCCGCTGAACACCAGAAGCTTTGGGCACGCAGCGGTTACCTTCAGCCGCACTGGCCGAAACCGTACGGAAGGACCGCCGACTCCGTTGAGCAGTTGATCATCGAGGAGGTGCTCGACGGGCTCGAGAAGCCGAGTCTTGGACTGGGCGAATGGGTCGTGCCTACCCTGCTGCAGCACGGTAGCGATGAGCAGATCGAGCGCTTGATGTGGCCGAGCCTCGAAGGCAAGCTGCGCTGGTGCCAGCTGTTCAGTGAGCCGGGCGCGGGCTCGGATGCGGCCGCGGTGGCCACCAAGGCCAAGAAGGTCGACGGTGGCTGGTCGGTCACCGGG
>JAVROZ010000722.1:0-5228 GCA_032162485.1 Mycobacterium sp. | reverse complement strand
ACTCGGGACTCACGCTGTCTTGGCTGTTGCGCAACCTGACCAGCCGCCATCCGCGTACGTTGCGCGTCTGCACGCTGCTACGCAAGCCCGATGCGGTGGGCGCCAACGTCGAAATCTCCTACGTGGGCTTCGATATTCCCAACGAATTCGTAGTGGGCTACGGCCTGGACTATGACGAGCGCTACCGCGACCTTTCCTACATCGGGACACTGGACCCGCGGATCTACCTGTAGCCCGGCTTATGTCAACTCCCACACCGCAGTCACTTTCCATTCATTTTGGACGGGTATTGCTCGCCGCGTTTAAGCTAAGTATTCAGTGAGCAAAGGCGACAGGGATGTGATCGGATGCCGCGCCTCAAACGTAAGGCGCGTGAATATCACCATTTCAACGCGTCAAGCTGAATCGCGGGTTTAGGCTTCGCGAGTGTGCCAATCGCATTTTGATTCTTGATCGGCTATTCCCAGGTCATCGGTGTATTCGACGCGAGGCCGTGCGTTTTGGCGTCGTCTCCAAAACAAACAGAAGTTGAGTTTCACCGGCATCCAATCTGTCGTCGGTCGGGCCGGGCCTCCGGCGCCCGCGAGCCGAAACCGGAACTGATGGTTAAACCGTTGCTGCAGAGCAATCTTCGTTGCTATATCCGCAGACCGGGCGCTTGCCCGACTAACCACCGCGGGGCTGCGCGGCAAAGTCCAAAATCACAAAGTAATGTCGTCGGCAAGGCTTATGACGACTATTCATATTGAACTCTAATCATATTTGAAACATGTATGACTCATATTAAAATAGCAGGTGTCCTGGGGATATACGACAGCAAATGAATAGTTATTTACCCGCCAATGAACAGGCTGGGTGAAAGGTGGGATGTCCCCACATTTGCCGCTTAACGTGTCTGTTGATCCGCGGCAGCTGCGGGGGACGGTGATGTCATCGCGCTGCAAGCCGTTGTGCAAATCTAGGGAGGAATGACTTATGTCGCTCGTATATGCAGAGCCCGACGCACTGGACGGGGCTGCGACGGAACTGGCGTCCATCAACGCGGCGATGGCGGCCGGAAACGCGGCTGCGGCGACCCCGACCACCGGGGTAGTCCCCGCCGCCTCGGATTTGGTGTCCCTGTTGACCGCCTCGCAGTTCGCCAACCACGCGAAGCTTTACCAGGAAATCAGTGCTCAGGCTGCGGCGATTCACCAACAAATGGTGCTCACGCTGGGCCTCAATGCGGGCTCGTATGCGGCCACAGAGGCCGCCAACGCCTCTGACATCGGCTAGTTGAGGGGATAAGGAAGTGGATTTCGCACAGTTACCGCCGGAGATCAATTCGGCGCTGATGTACGCCGGGCCGGGGTCGGGGCCGATGCTGGCCGCCGCGGCGGCCTGGGAGGCGCTGGCCGGCGAGTTGCAAAGCACGGCGTCCTCGTGGCTGACGGTGCTAACCGGGCTGACCGACGGACCATGGCAGGGTCCGTCGTCGGCGGCGATGGCGGGTGCGGTGACGCCCCAGATTGACTGGCTCAGCAACGCGGCCGAGGCGGCTCAGCAGACCGGGTCACAGGCCGCGGCCGCGGCCAGTGCCTACGAAGCGGCGTTTATGGCCACGGTGCCACCGCCGGAGATCGCGGCCAACCGGGCGCTGCTGGGGGCGTTGCTCGCGACGAACTTCTTGGGCCAGAACACCGCCGCCATCGCGGCCACCGAGGCGCTGTACGGCGAGATGTGGGCCCAGGACGCAGCAGCGATGTACAGCTATTCGGGTGCGTCGGCGCAGGCAGCGGCGGTGCCCGACTTCACTCCCCAGTCAGTCGCCAGCGCCTTGTCCGGTCTGGGTCAACAGGTCAATGCGGTCTTCACCGCGGCCCACACCTCCATCACCCAGTCTGGGCTGTATGACATCCCCAAAGCGCTGTTTCGAATGGCCGGCGTAACCAACGAGAATCCGGGGTTCACCAACCCTCAGGCGCTGCTCGGCCTGACCGGGACGACCTTCAACTCCAACGGCGACGGGCTTGTGCTCAACGGGTTCATTGGCGACGTCATGGAGGGCATCACTGGCTCGCAGACGATAGACGGCAGCAGCGGCTTCGACTCCTACATCAGGTTGGTTTCTCCGTTCCGCCTGAGCACCACCGCGATGAAGGACATCGACGGTCTGTTTCACAGCGCCTTCCCCGCATTTGGCAAGGCGGCTGAGGGTGCCGCGAAGGCGGCCGAGGGAGCGGCAGCGGCTGTCGCCCCGACCTTCGGCAGCGGCTTCGGCAATGCCCTCGGCGGGGTCGCGGCGGGCATCGGTAATGCGGCGAAGGTCGGTGCGGTATCGGTGCCGGCCAGCTGGATCAGCACCCCGGCGGCGAACCCGATCACGGTGGCGCTGCACGGCGCTGCCGGTGCGGCCTCCGCCGAACCTGCCACCGCCGCATTCGGTGGGTTGCCGATGGTGCCCGGCGCCGGCGCCGGTCGCGGTGTGGCGAACTTCGCCGCTCCGCGCTACGGATTCAAGCCCACCATGGTCGTCCAGCCGCCGTCCGGGGGCTGACAACTGCGCACGCCGCCGCGGCTATCCGTTACGGGTGACCAGAATCTTGCAGTGCAGTTCGGGATCGGCCAGATCATCGAACGCCGTGCCTACCCCATCGATGCCGACTTCGCCGGTGATCAGCGCGCTGACGTCGATCTCACCCTCGGCGATCGCGCGTAAGGAGGCGCCGAATTCCTCCATGTCGTAGGCCAGTGAGAACTGCACGTTGATCTCTTTGGCCGTGGCGAAGAACGGATGGATCGTGTCGGGTTCCATGCATACCCCGGCGACCACCAACCGGGTTCCGCGCCGGGCCCTGCGCAGCACGTCGTCAATGATCCCCGGCACGCCCACCGCCTCGAACACCACAGCCGCTTTGACACTGTCGAAGGGCGAGCCATGCGCCGGGTCGACCGTCTGGTGTGCGCCCATGGTGGCAGCGAGTTCGCGGCGCTTGGGCGAAAAGTCAGCCGCCACAATCGTTTCGACACCGCGCACGCGAAGAGCCGCGATGATGGCGATGCCGATCGGACCACAGCCCAGCACCAGGGCCGCCTCATCGGCTTTGATGTTGGACTTGTTCACCGCGTGCAACCCCACCGCCATGGGTTCGGTCAGGGCCGCATACTTGAAATTCAAGCCATTCGGGATGGGCAACAACAGCGGTGCCGAAAGCAGCATCCGCTCGGCGTAGCCGCCCAGTGTGCTATTGCTGTAGACGATCGGCTCGATACCCTTGTCGGACAACAAGATCGGTAGCGAAATCACCAGGGTCCCTGGGGGGTGTGTCTCGGTGTCGGGTCCCGCTTCGAGCACTTCGGCACTGAATTCGTGGCCCATGAAGATATCGCGACCGAGATCGACGTCCATTCCGCCGGAACGCCCCGCGGCCTGACTGCTCATCTCCAGCACTTTGTCGCCATGCGCCGCGAAATGCAGGTCGGAACCACAGATTCCGCACGCGCGCACGGCAACCAGCACTTGCCCGGGCCCGGGTACCGGGTCAGGCACGTCGTCGCGGTAGACCATTCGCCCGTCGCGCAATACCGACGCACGCATCAGCTGGGCGCCCCGTCGTGTTCGGCGACATGCGCGGTGATGGACTGCACGATGGCCTGACCCGCGCGTCCGATCAGCTCCTCGCGCTTGTCCTTGGCCCATTCATGAGATGCCCGCGGCGCCTGGAGTTGGCCCTTGAAGTGCGGAATCACCTTGCGGGCGAACAGGTCATAGGAGTGGAAAGTCGCTTGCGGTGACGCCCAGTCATGGCCCAGCAGCAACAGTGTCCCGAAACCACCCGAGCGTTCGAGCAGATCTTCGATGTGGGCGATCGCGTCTTCGGGTGTGCCGATACAGCAATTGCCCTGCGATGCATAGTCTGCGACGTACTCACGAGGTGACTGCGTGCCTTCGACGGTGTTGGACAGCGGCACGAATCCGGCGGCGCCAAAGTACTTGGCGAAGTCCATCAGTCCGTAGGTGCAGTCCTCGATCGCCTGGTCGCGGGTGTCGGCTATGTGCATGATGCTCAAGACGCGCCAGTCGGTGCGCTTCGGCTCATCCCGGCCGACTTTGGCGGCCTGTTCGCGCACCACTTCCCACGTGTTCTCCAGCGCCGCGTAGCCGCCGGGCACCGACATCGACAGCGACAGCAGCGACGTGCCGAGCGCGCCTGCTAGTCGCGGACCCGACGGCGAAATCATTGCTGCGGTAGAGATCTCGGGATACGGCCAGGTGTAGGGACGGATATGTAGTTGAGCATCCCGCAGGGTGAACCATTCGGTGTGACGGTCGATGCGTTCATCGGGCTCGGCGCGGAACAGGGCCAAGATCGCCTCGAGAGACTCTTGCATCATCCGCCGTTGGTCGATCGGATCGATGCCCATCATGTAGGCGTCCGACGGCAGCGCTCCGGGGCCGGTACCGAACATGACGCGGCCTCGGGTCAGGTGGTCCAGCAGTACCCAACGGTCGGCCACCATCAGCGGATGGTGGTAGGGCAGCGAGACCACGCCGGTGCCCAGCCGGATGTGCTTGGTCCGTTCGGCCGCGGCCGCGATGAAGACCTCGGGGCAGGAGATCAATTCGTAACCACCGGAATGATGTTCGCCGAACCAGGCCTCGTCGTAGCCCAGCCGATCAAGCGCCACGACCCGTTCCATGTCGTATTCCAGCGCAACCGTGGGGGATTGGCCGGTCGGATGAAACGGCGTAATGAAAACGCCGAATCGCATTGGTGCGCTCACCATTCCACTCCTTTGAGAAATTCCAGTAAGGCAGAGTTCACTTCGTCGGGCCGCTCCTGCTGTAGCCAGTGCCCGGCGCCGTCGATCATCACCTCGCGGTAGGGGCCGGAGATCACCTGACCGGCCCGGTCGCGCCGGGTAAAAGCCAACACGGGATCGGCTGTGCCGCCGATGAATAGGCAGGGGACGGTGATCATGGCGCCGTCCAACGCCGGGGTCGTCTCCCAGTTGCGGTCCATATTGCGGTACCAATTCAGCCCGCCGGTGAATCCGGTGCGGGTGAATTCGCTGATGTAGTGGTCGAGTTCGTCCTGGCTGATCCAGTCGGGCCGTGCCCCCGGCTCCGGAAGCCGGTCGATGAACCCTTCCGGTCCCGCCGCCACCATGCGCAACGCCGCACTCTGATCTCCGGTTAGTTGTAAACCGCCCATCATGCGGCGCATGGTGCGGGCCGGGTCGCCATT
>JAVROZ010000721.1:0-3542 GCA_032162485.1 Mycobacterium sp. | reverse complement strand
GCACCGCCTTCTCGTACTGCTCCGGAAGGAACTTCAATAGCGCGTCGGGGGTCTCGTACATGTGCTGGTCGGCATCGAAGATCGGTGCGTCGGTGAACTGCGTCATCGGTATCTGCCTTTCACTGCTCTACCGCGGGCTTGAATACGAGCTTGGCGCAACTTGACGGTTGTGTCAAGTTTCGGGCATAACATGCCGAATTGTTCCGCTAAACTGCAGTGATTGCACGTGACGATAGTGTCATATAGAGTCGTTGCATGACGGTGATCTCGGGTGCTCCCGCCGCAGCGCAACTGGACGCGAGCCGCGGTGGACGCACCCGCTCGGCGATCCTCGAAGCCAGCCGTCGCCTGTTCCTGGAACGCGGATACGCCGGCACTCCGATCAACGCGATCACCGAGGCGTGCGGAATCTCCCGGGCCGGCTTCTACACCTACTTCAAGGACAAGCGGGAAATCTTCAACGTCCTTGGCAACACCGCCTACCACGAAGCCCTCGCCGTAATCGCCCGGTGGACCGACGCCGACGAACCGTTCGGTCCGGCCGACATCTCGGCGTGGGTGGGCCACTACTTCGACTACATGGACCACCACGGTGCCTTCGTGCTCGCGTCGGCGCATTCAGCGCCGGACGACGACGCTTTTCGAATGTCCCGCAACCGCATGGTGACTCGTGCGTCGTGGAAGTTGGGTCAGGCGATCGCGGCTGACGGTACGCACTCGCCGGACGTCATCGGCGTAACGGTGATGGGCTTACTGGACCGGGCCTGGCACACCGTGCATCGGCAAACGGTCGCCGTCGATCGCGACGAAATGATCGCAGTGGTCACCGAGATGATCGTTGCAATGGCAGCGCCCCGGGTACTCGAGCATTAGTCGACAACGTCGGCCCAACCTCGCGCCGGCTCAGATGAATACCGAAGGAGCAATACATGTCAGGCTTCGACACCAGCCAACCGATCACCGACGAGAAGTCGTTGGAGGACGTCGACGCGGAGGAGAATAAGGGCCAGCCCAAGGCCGCCGACCCGCCAGCCGAGCCGGACGAACTCCGCGACGCCACGCCAGGACCGCGCTGACCCGACGATCGTTCAGGCCTCTGCGACCGCCCGCCGAATGTCGCCGAGGTGATGGTGGCATTCGTGGCAGGCACTGCGCGCGACGAGCGCCACCGAGAGCCGGCGACCATCCAACGTGAGACTTTGGTCGCCGCCCGTGGCGTCCAACGAGTTCAGTGCCTCGGCGAGCCGCTGGATCCGCCGGTCGAACTGCGAGATGAGCTCCTCGGCGTTGGCCTTATTGTACTGAGACAGTGCCACGGACTCGTCGGGGTCGACCATCGGTATAAGTGGGTTGTCTTCTGCGAGAGCATGTTCGATGAGCCAACGGTGGAATGCCATCGACTCGCGCAGGTGTCCCAGGTACTCCAGAGGCGACCACACGGCGGATTCTGGGCGACGGCGCAGCGCGCCTTCATCGATGGCTCGGATGCTTTCACCGATCGCGACCGCCAGCGGCGTCAGCGCCAGGCGACATCCCGAGGCGGAGTCGCGGACTGATCGAAATTGCATGCGCTACAAACCTGTTCCACGAGACCTCCAGTGCGGGACGACTGCGGGATAGAACTGGAGCGACCAACTCCGGAACGCGCGGGTGTACGTCGCCTCGCAGCCGACCGCCAGCGGATGCTCGCGGTACCGTTGGTGCGCTCCCAACATATCCATCGACATTTCCAATCTGCTGCTGGGAATGCTATTCCCAGATGCGCCACCACGGTTACCCCGCGGCGACTCGCGACGGGTCCGGGTGCACCGACGAGGCGGAGAGTCCGGTCAGCATCAGGTCCACCACTTGATCGCGAACCTCGTCGAACCTCGTTTCCAAGCGGCCTCGAATGCGTGCTTCCAGGTGGCGTACGCAGACCGAATGGATCGCGAACGCGTCGAGTTCGGGTCGCGCGTTCGGCAAGCTGCCGTCGGCCAAACCGGCGGCTAACGCGTCGGCCAGCACTTCCCGGTGCCGGGCATAGGTGACCTCCAGCGCCGCGGCGATGCCTGGCGCGGCGGTGACCTCCGAGGACATGAACGCCAGAGCGTCGCGAAATCGCGCTTCCTGCCATCCGATGCTCAAGTAATCCTCGATCCACGCGGCCACCGCTGCAGCGGGTGTCCCCGTGGCAGCGACCGTCTCGCGCAGGTCAGCCAGGATCATTTCGCCTGCCCACTCCTGCATCGCGATGATCAGGTCGTTTTTCGAGGCGAAGTGTCGGTAGAAGACGCGCCGGTTCACACCGGCCACGCGCAGGATGTTCTCGATGGACGTGGGACCGGGCGCACCCTCGCCGATGAGCCGGTAGGCGGCACGCATGACGGCATCGCGCTCATTCGGGCGGCCGTGCTCACTCATTCGCTCTTCTTCTTCCTGGGAATGCCTTTCCCAAATTAGCACGCAGTTGTCTGGGAACGCCATTCCCAGTATTGTTGAGATGTAATCGTCGAAATTGCGCGTGATGTCAAGGAGTGATCATGACGGGCATGCCCAGCATGCAACCGACCGGATGGTTCCAGGTTGGATGGAGCGCCGACGTCGCCGAGGGTGCCGTCATCCCGCTCCGCTACTTCGGCGCCGAACTCGTCGCCTTCCGGGATCACGAAGGCGCGGTCCACGTGCTCAACGCCCACTGCCAACACCTCGGGGCCAACTTGGGCGGCGGCTGTGTGGTCGATGACGGAATTCAGTGTCCATTCCACGGCTGGGTGTGGAACGGGGAGGGCCGCAACGTGCGGATCCCGTATGAGAAACGCCCCAATCGAGGGCGGCGCGTTCGGTCTTGGCCGGTGAGCGAACGCAACGAGTCCATCTACATCTGGCACGATACGTCCGGACGCGCCCCGATGTGGGAGGTGCCCGACGGACTGCGGGTGCTCGGCGACCATATCCACGATCGGGACTACTTCCCCGTCGGACCGGAGGCGCGGATCAAGTTCGCAGGAATCCACGTGCACCCTCAGATCATTGCCGAGAACGCCGTCGACCCTCACCATTTCCGCTTCGTGCACAAAACACCGGTCAGCCCGACCGTGCTGCGTGAAAACACCGACGACATCACCTGGTCGGCGAAGGTGGGATTCGGTCGACGATGGAGCGACGGGGTCGACCAACCCGGCGAGACCACCAACACCTTGGAGATCTATTGGTCGGGCCTCGGTATTGCGTTCAATGGCGAGCACACCCGGGAGGGTTACCGCGTGATCGCCATCTGCGCCACCCCCGTCGACGACAAGACGTCAGACATCTTCTCCACTTACTGGATTGACGAGGGCAGCGGCAATTACGACGAACGTCTCAAGGCTGCGCAGCTGGCGTTGCCGGACGACATCGCGATCTGGGATAGCCAGGTATACATGGATCCGCCGGGGCTGACCGCGTCAGAAGCCGCGGGTTTCAAGCAATTACGAAACTGGGCGAGCGGCTTTTATCCAGATTCCGTTGTGAGCGTGGTGGATCCGACGCCATCCGGCGTCCGATGACCACCGGCAACGACG
>JAVROZ010000720.1:0-4646 GCA_032162485.1 Mycobacterium sp. | reverse complement strand
CGTGCGACTATAGGCATTCAACGAGCCGATCAGCTCGTCATTCTGACCGGCCGTCGAGGCTACGATCAGCGGAATCGACAACGTAGCGCGCACCCCTTCCGCGCGGGCCGCAGCGACGAACTCTGGCCATCGCTGCTCCTCGCATGCCATCGCGACACGAACCGCTCGACGAGTATGCAGCGCTTCCAAGCAAGGACCTAGCCGGGACGCGTACTGCTCTGCATCCAATGGCAGCACCCGCTCATCGGTGTAGGCGACGGTGCGCGCGACAGGGCCATCCAACACGGTGATGGACACTGCATCCACGTTCGGGACGGCATCGACCGCACCAGCGGCTACCCGCAGAAGCAGGTCGTCCAGCGAGTCCCCGTCGCTAGCGACGGCTTTGAGGGATGCGATGGCATCCGTACCTGTGGCTAGCCGTGTTGATGCTTCCGGTCGCTGTTCGCGCATCGTGCCTCCTGTCCCGCCTTTACTTAATTAATAATTCCCTGAATAAAGATGCGGAAAACCGCGAACTACATCACGCCGACAGCAGACGTCGGCGTTGTCACACGGTGGTATTCGCGTGTCACGCAACATAAACGCCCCCGGTGGCCGCTTCATGACCACCGGGGGCTGAGCACGTGGCGACCCCGGGACCGCTTTATGCCTAACAATGCTCTACCCGTCGGCCCGCCGGTGAAACGGCTAGAGCCTTTCGGGACGGTCCGAGGGGTCGCTCGTGAACGAGGGGTGAATTGTCGACCTTACTTTCTAGTCCCAGCGCTCCGAAAGGGCCGCTAGCAGCAAGAATGGCGGGCGAATACCGCGTCGTACTGGCTGACGGCACCATCCACCGTGACGAGATCACGGAGTTCATCTCCGACGTGACCCACTGCGGTGCGGGCCGGAACTGTTCGCGTCGCAGGCGCATGGCAACATACCGCATGGTCGGGCCGTGAACGGCTCATGAATTGTGTCGATTTCATCGCTGCCGAACTGGTGTCGCTGGTCCCTCAGACGCCAAGATGATGGCGTGGCGACAACCCAACATTCTCCGGCTGCCTTCCTACGTTCGGTCATCAGTTGGCTGCAGATCAGCTACCCAGACGGCGTCCCGGGACCTGACCGCTTACCGCTGCTCGAGATTCTGCGGAGCACACCGTTGAGCGAAGATGAGATCGAAGACGCCGTCGACGTTGTCGACGACCCGGAAGAGGGAGACGACGACGAGCGCGACGTGATCGCGGACTTCATCGAGGAGATGTCGCACTACGATTCGACTCCCGAAGGCATCGCTCGGGTGGCGGCCAAGCTTGCCGCCGCCGGGTGGCCCTTGGCCGGTATTTCGAATTTCGTCCACGCCGACGATGACCAGGGCGCACCCAACGGGGAAGTGGCTACCTCACAAGGTTGAGATGTCGATCACGAACCGGTAGCGCACGTCGCTGGCGAGCACACGCTCGTAGGCCTCGTTGACGTAATCGGCTTCGATGACCTCGATTTCGGGCGTCACGCCATGTTCGGCGCAGAAATCGAGCATCTCCTGGGTCTCGGCGATGCCGCCGATGTTCGACCCGGACAGGCTGCGCCGCGCCAGCGCCAGCCCGAACGCCGGAACTTCCATGGGATGCTCCGGAATGCCGAGTTCGACCAGGGTGCCGTCAACGTCGAGCAGGTTCAGGTATTGGCCGAGATCGAGGTTCGCCGAGACGGTGTTCAGAATCAGGTCGAAGCTGTTACGCAGTTTCTTGAAGGTGTCTGGGTCAGCGGTCGCGTAGTAATTGCTGGCGCCCAGCCGCAATCCGTCTTCCATCTTCTTCAGTGACTGCGACAGCACGCTGACCTCGGCGCCGAGTGCGGCGCCCAACTTGACCCCCACGTGGCCAAGTCCACCTAAGCCGATGATCGCCAGCCGCGTGTCCTTCCCGGCCTTCCAATGGCGCAGCGGAGAAAACAGTGTGATGCCCGCGCACAGCAACGGTGCCGCAGCGTCCAGCGGCAGCGAGTCGGGAATCCGCACGACGAAGTTCTCGTTGACGACGATCGCTTGGCTATAGCCGCCCTGCGTCGGCGTGCCGTCTTTGTCGATGGAGTTGTAGGTGAACGTTGCGCCAGGTTTGCAGTACTGCTCGAGCCCGGCCTGACAACTGCTGCACTGCCCGCAGGAGTTCACCATGCAGCCCACGCCTACGTGGTCGCCCACCTTGTGCTTGCTGACCTCCGGACCCACCGCGGTCACTACGCCGGCAATCTCGTGACCCGGGACCACCGGGTAATTCGGCACGCCCCATTCGGCTTTGACGGTGTGGATGTCGGAGTGGCAGATTCCGGCGAACTTGATGTCGATGGCCACATCGTGCGGACCGGGTTCGCGACGCTCGATGGTGGTCTTGGTCAGCGGCTCGGTCGCCGACGTGGCGGCGTAGGCATTAACAGTGCTCATTACGTATCCCTCTTCAGTCTCGTGTTCTCCAGAAAGCTTAGCTAAGGTAACGGTTCCGGGCCAGCCATGTCGGGGTGGGCGCGGTCACTCTTTTCCACCTTATGACCTGCTGCAGGGGACGCCGGGCCGCGCCTAATTGATAGGCGCGTTGATCCAGCGCAGGTCGTTGACGACGCCGCGAGCGGCGACCAGGCCCTGGCCGGTCTGCCATATTTCGTCGTTGACGATGAAGATCCGGTTGTCGCGGTTCGCGCCCAGCTTGCGCCAAGGTTCGCTGTCCAGGACGGTTGCCGCGCGATCGGCGGCCGCCCCCGAAAGGCCCGACACGCAGGACACATAGATGATGTCGGCGTCGGCTGCGGAAAAGTCCGGATCCTTCGCCAGGTCGGCATCGGTGGTGCCGAACTCGAGGTAGGGCTTATCGGTAAACCGCTGAGGCGCCGGCCGATCCACCCCGACCGCGGCCAGCACACTGCCCGGGAAGTTGTTGGCGCCGTATATCCGCAGTGTGCTGGTGGTCAGCTGGACGACGGACACCTGGAAGTGTGCGGCGTCATGCTTGGCCCGGATGTCGTTGGCGCGCTGGGTGAACCCGTTGATCAGGGCATCCGCCGCGCCGCCGCGAGCGGTCGCGGCTCCCACACCCCGCAGGTTGTCCTCCCAGGCTGCGCCGGGAGCACCGGTGAACACGGTAGGGGCGATGGCCGTCAGTTGCGGGTACAGCGTCGGCGTCAACGCCACCGAGCCCAGAATCAGGTCCGGGTGTGCTTCCGCGATGGCTTTCAGATCCGGCGAACTGCGCGAACCCACACCGGGCGCGTCATGCACCGCCCTGCCGAGGTAGGAAGGTTGACTCGACGATCCGTCGGGCGTGGCGGCGGCGACCACCCGGGATTGCAGGCCCAGGGCACACAGCGCATCGAGCTGATCGCCGGAGAGCACCACGATGCGTTGCGGCTCAGCGGGTATCTGGGCCAGGTCCGGGTTGACGCCCGCGGCGTTGCGCGCCGGGCGCGTGGGCGGCCCGGGATCGGGCGTGGCCGCGTCCCGTGCGCACGACTCGTCGGGCTTGCGGTCGTTGCCGAGCACCCCGGCGCCCGCGATCTGGGTGGTTGGCGTGACCATCGACCGCGACGACGCCGCGGGCGGTTTGTCGGAGCCGCAGGCGGTGCACGTCAGGACCGTCGCGGCCACGGACACGGCGGCCAGGCTGAGTAAGGGGCCACCGGATCGCACGCGTTCGACGTTAACATCCGGCCAGCTCAGGCCCGGCGACGCGCGACTCGCGTAGAGCGCCACTCCGCTATTTCCAAGCCATCTCCAAGCCATTTCCGGCCGAAAATCGGCGCAGTGTCGCGGTCGCCGGCACGCCCGGTCGAGGCAAATACGACAGTTTGTAGGACCAGACCTTCCCCGAACCTGTTGGCGGGCTAAGATTCCACTTACGTATTGGGTATTCACCCCAGTGCCAGGTTCTGCGCCCGTGTCCGGATGGATGTTTGGAGGAGCTGTTGACAGCCGAAGCGCCCCCCTTGGGAGAACTCGAGGCCGTCCGTCCCTACCCGGCGCGGACCGGTCCCAAAGGGAATCTTGTCTACAACCTGATCACCACCACCGATCACAAGCTGATCGGCATCATGTACTGCGTCACCTGCTTCGTCTTCTTCTTCGTGGGCGGCCTGCTGGCCCTGCTGATGCGAAGCGAGTTGGCGGCCCCGGGTCTGCAGTTCTTATCGAATGAGCAGTACAACCAGCTGTTCACCATGCACGGCACGATCATGTTGCTGTTTTATGCCACCCCGATCGTGTTCGGCTTCGCCAACTTGGTGCTGCCCCTGCAGATCGGCGCACCCGACGTCGCGTTTCCGCGGCTGAACGCCTTCTCCTTCTGGCTGTTCCTGTTCGGGGCCACCATCGCCATCGCGGGTTTCATCACCCCCGGTGGAGCAGCCGACTTCGGCTGGACCGCCTACACCCCGTTGACCGATGCCATCCACTCGCCCGGCGCCGGCGGCGACCTGTGGATCATGGGTCTGGCGGTTGCCGGTCTGGGCACCATCCTGGGTGCGGTCAACATGATCACCACCGTGGTGTGCATGCGGGCTCCCGGCATGACGATGTTCCGGATGCCGATCTTCACCTGGAACATCCTGGTCACCTCGATCCTGGTGCTGATCGCCTTCCCGCTGCTGACGGCCGCGCTGTTCGGCCTGGCCGC
>JAVROZ010000719.1:0-3356 GCA_032162485.1 Mycobacterium sp. | reverse complement strand
AGTGTCGGACGCGGCGGCCGAGGACGGGGAGTAGATCCCGCGGGATCTTGGGTGACGTGCGGTTAGCGACGCGGGGTCATTCGTCTGGTCTGGGCTAGCGCGCACACCGCGGCGAGGCGGAGGCTGGTCCAGTCCGCCGCGCACCAGGCAGCGGGGTCGGCGGGCGGCTGCCAGCCGTGTTCGCGGGCGTGGCTGAGGACTCCGTGACCGTAGCTGGCCAGCATTGCCAACCCGGCGATCGCGGCCGATCCCTCGATGCCGAGGGTGGTGGCGTCGCGGACCGCTGCGGCATGCTGGTCCAGCAACGCCGAAAGCCCAGGTAGAGCGGCCGCTGCGGTGAGGCCGGCAGCTCCAAGCTCGTCATGCAGCCTGTTGAGCCATCGCCATGCCGAGGATTGCGTGAATACATCGGGCACATCGAACACAAACAGATGCTAACCCGGCCCTTGTGCCGAGCAGCCGCCGCTGGACTTCTCTCGGTCCTGACCAGCGGCGGCGCACGGACGGACAGCTACGGGACGAGGCCAGGGCCCCCGCGAGGGGTGTGGTCCTCGCTGGGCGAAATGGGCTGACTGGACTGCGGAACGCCGTGTTCGCCCTCGTGCGGCGCGGACTGCGGGTCGGCATATTCCCGGGCACGTTGCGCGTCCCGTTCACCTCGTTCCCGTGCGAGCCGCAGATCCTGCCGGACGGTGTCGGACTGCTCCTGCGCCTTGCGGTACCCGGAGTTGATCATGTCGGCGGCGGCGTCCCGACCGCCCAGACCGAAGGCCAGCGCCGAGCCCAGTGCAATGGCGCCGATCAGAGCGATGTAGGTGGCGGTGACGATCACCGGAGCGATGCCCAACTGGGTCAGGATCATGAAAATGGCGATCGCCATGACAAGCGCCGGCGCCCCCGCTCGCACCACCCGACCGGTGGGGGTGTCGCCCATGGTGCGGTGTGCGAGGCCGCCGATCACCCCTGCGACCGCAGCCGCCACCACGAAGATCAGCAGCGCGGCGAGGACGTTGGGGAGGTAGCTCAGCACCAGGTTCATGAACCCGGTCAGTGCCGGGATGTTCAGCGTGCCGATCGCCGAGGAGATCACGAACAGCATGATCACCCAGAACACCACGCCGCCGACGAGTCGAGCAGGGCTGCCACCCGGGCTGACATTTTCGACGAACCGGCCCCCGGGGTTCGACGTCAACCGGGCGTCGAGCTTCGCGCGCCGCAACAGTTTGGTGATCACCTTGTCCAGGATCTTGGCGATGATGTAGCCGACGATCAGTACGACGATCGCGCCGAGGACCTGGGGCAAGTAGTTGACGAACGTGGTGAATGCGCTCTGCAAGCTTTGCAGGATGTTGAAACCGCCGCCGGAATCGGCGGGAGCCTGGCCGAGTAGCTGCATCATCGCGAGCGTCCTTTCACACCGGATGTGAGCGTGCTGTGAATCGGGAGTACCCGCCGCTGCGGCGCTGACACATCCCAACCCTGCACATGTCCAGGGATTGATGGCGCGGGATCAGGGGATGGGTGAGCCCGCCGGTGACTCCGACGACGTCCGCGATCATGTAGCTCCTCGACCAGACCCGCGGGTGCTTCGACCTCTCGGAGGGCCGCTGGGGCGGGGTCAGCTGAGTACGGCATCGGCCACCTTCTTGAGGGCTCCGGGCTGTGCCGGAGACCTAGGGGCCTTTTTCTTCGTCGCCAAAAGACGTTCGCCGATTTCCTGCAGTTGTGCGCGGCTCAAACTTTCCCGTACCTTCGGGAACCACTCCTGTTCTTCTTCGTCGATGTGATGTGTGACGTTCTCGATCAGCACGGTGGTCTTGGCGTCGAACCGTTCGTCGTCCGGGCCCATCGCGGCCAACTCCATGCATAGCACGTCAGCGACATGGTGCTCCTCATAGGACTCGAGCACATCGTCTTCGACGGCCGGAAGCAAGTTTCGAACGTCGGGATACATGCACTCATTTTCGATGTAAGTGTGGATCGTGAGCGCTTCGATAATCTTGGTGACGATCTTGGCCTTGGTTTTCTTCGCGTTCGGTCCTGCTTCCTGGAAGTCGCTGAACAGCTTGCGGATGTGCTTGTGGTCGTCCTTGAGGATGACGATGGCGTCAGTCGACAAAACAACTCCCATGGTTTGGTTGAGAACGGATGCAAAGATGGTCGTTTGAACGCGGCAGATTACGGGTGCCCTTTGCCGGCAGAGCGTCGAGTACCGCTTTGAGCTTGCCCGGCTGAGCCAGCTTGGCCACGCCGTCTCGAAGCGCGCCAGGTAGCGCAAGTGGGTGCGGCTGCCCTCGGACTCGGTCAGCCTCCTTGGTCGCCCGAGGTCACGTTCGGGCTGTCTTCCGTGGAGTCCTGCGGGTTGATCCCGGTCGAGTCCTCGCCGGTTGACGTGCCGGTCGGGCGCTGCGCCGGGCCTTTCGTTCCGGTGTCTTCCCGGCCCGCCTCCTTACCCTCCTTGGCGGCGAGTTCTTCACCTCCGGTGCTGGTGGATTCGCCGACTCCCAGCGGCGTCGCCGCGGTGGTGTCGGTCGGCGGCACACCTTCGCGTTCCTCTTTCGACACCGGAGTGGGCGGGCCGGGCTCCCCACCGTATTCGTCGGCACGGAACGCCTTGCCCACACCGTCGGCCGCCGCCGCCTGGGCCTCTGGCGAATCGTCGCGGTCGTAGGGAGGTGTTAGTCCTTGCGGTTCCGCGGTGCCCCCGGGGTCGGGTTCTGGGCCACGACTGGACCTGCCACCGGGTTGCCCCTGGCTCATCTGCTGGCGCTGGGCTTGCGGTTCGTCCTCGGAGTTTGCCATCTCGACCTCCTTGTCGACGGGCTCCGGGCGTACCCGCCCAAACATCGAACGAAACCGATGCGCCTGGGCACGAGCTGGCCGGCGGGGCCACGACATTGGCAACGTGGCCCCGCCGGGTGAATTGCCTGGTCATCGGGTATGCCGGGTGAGCGTGGACTCGCACAGACCGGCTATGTTCCGCAGCCATCGGACTCGCGGGTACTGGGGTTCGGGTCGGTCAGAACCGTGGAGAAAGGATCTCGACATGGCACTTCCGACGTTGACTCCCGAACAACGCGCTGAGGCGTTGGAGAAGGCAGCGGCCGCCCGTACCGCCCGGCGTGCGCTGCTGGACGAAGTCCGAGGTGGCAGGGCCAGTGTTGCCGCTGTCCTCGCCCGCTCCGCTGTCGACCCCATCGTGGCCAAGACGAAGGTCGAGGCATTGATTCGGGCGGTGCCGGGATATGGGCCGGCCAGGGCCACCGCGGTGCTGAACAAGGTGGGTATCGCTGAGAACCGCCGGGTCGCTGGACTCGGCGCGAAACAGATCGAAGCCTTGATCAGCGAAATGAGCT
>JAVROZ010000718.1:0-4594 GCA_032162485.1 Mycobacterium sp. | reverse complement strand
GGGGAAAGTCTGCAGCACCGCGACGGTCTCCCCGATGAGGTCGTCGAAGTCCAGCGCATTAGCCGCCCGCAGTCGGCGTTGATACTCGCCGAAAACCGATGCCACGGTGCGCGCCAGGTCGTCGGATTCATCGGAGAGGTCGGACACCGCCTGGTGCGGGTCGATCAGTTCGTTCTTCAAGTTGGAGATGGCGTTGGCCAGGAGCCGCGGCGAGTACCGCTTGATGTCCAGGCCCATGTCACGGCCGATCATCTGCAGCAGCCGGCGTGAGTCGTCGGCGTCGTAAATCGAGAAGTTGGAGTTGAGCCCCTCGATCAGCGACGCCTGGTTACGCAGGATTCGCACACATGACGAGTGAAACGTCGACACCCACATGTACCGGGCACGGTTGCCGACCAAACTGGCCACGCGTTCTCGCATCTCGGCGGCGGCCTTGTTGGTGAAGGTGATGGCCAGGATCTGCCCGACCCCCACACCGCGCTCCGCGATCAGGTAGGCGATGCGTCGGGTCAGCACGGCCGTCTTCCCCGAACCCGCACCCGCCACGATCAGCAGCGGCGAACCCTGATGCACCACCGCCTGGCGCTGCTGCGGGTTGAGTCCCGCGAGCAGTTCATCTACCGCGGTTGGATGGGAGGACTCGGCTTCGGTCGCGTGCACACTCATGTCGGTCCAAACTTACCGCCGCCCGCCGACAGCCTGGTCGCCCGCCGCCCCGGGCGATCGAACAAAGCCGCGACCACCGCGGTGTATTGGAGCAAAATTAGGGATCCGCAATTCCATTGGTTTTTTTGCGCGGCTGTAGCCGTTGGTGGCACACTCAGTTCGTGCTCAACACGCAGCGCCGATTTTTCGACGGGTATCCGCAAGCGGTGCCCGTGGTCTAGCTGCTTTCGCAGAGCCCCGTGGTCCGCTTTCGGATTCGGGGCTCGTCTCTTGTGTGAGGCCCCGAACCGGATGAGACCAGAACCCCCACCTCACGAGAACGCGGAGATTGTAGAAATGAACACCGAGACAATCGAGGCCCAAGAGCTCGACATCGACGGTTTACGCGAAGAGATCGACCGGCTCGACGCCGAGATCCTGGCCGCAGTCAAACGGCGTGCCGAGGTGTCTCAGGCGATCGGCAAGGTCCGGATGGCCTCCGGCGGTACGCGGCTGGTACATAGCCGCGAAATGAAAGTGATCGAACGCTACAGCGAGCTCGGTCCGGACGGTAAAGATCTGGCGATGCTGCTTTTGCGTCTGGGGCGGGGGCGACTCGGCCACTAGGCCGTAGCGCTCCCCGCGCCAAAAACTCGACAGCCGACAAGATGGCGGGCGACGGGCTATGTCAATGCAATACCCGAAACCGCCTGCGGCACCGCGGTAATCACCACTGCGGATTGCCCGTCGTGGTGGTGGGTGGTTTGGGAATGGTCGTTGTAGGCCGCGACGAAAAACCCGGCCCAGAAGAGAAGCAGGGCCGCCACCGACAGCGCGCCGATGATTATGCCGGCAATTGCCCAACCACGGCCACCTTCGCCTGTCTGCTTTATCCGTTTCAGGGCGATAACCCCAAGAATGATTCCCGCCATCGACCCGATACCGCAGCACACCCACCCGACCGCGGACGAAATCAGCGAAAAGATCGCAAACCTATTGGTGCCGCCGCTCCCGCTAGCGCCAGGAGGGTTCGGAGGATAACCAGGCTGCTGCGGCGAACCGAAACCGCCCGAAGGCGAAACACTGAAGTCGCCCACCGGTGGCGGTGGCGGATAACCGTAACCACCCGGTTCAGGCCCAACTCCGGGTGGTTGTTCCGCCACGACGTACCACCTGCGACTCTCGAACTTATGCGTGTGGTGTGAATTCGATGTGCACAGATCGTACTGCCGGACTGGCGCGGTGTCGTCTGTTCGCTCAGACGTTTCTGCCGCGGGTGCTCGGGCGGCCGCTACGAGACGCCGTCCAGAGTTGAGGGGGATGAGCTCTGTGGGGCGAACGTCGGCACTAGGGTCGAACTATGACCTCTGAGACATCAGACATCACCGCCACCGCGGAGTGGGGTGCCCTTCGCAACCATCACGATCAGATCGGCGAAACTCACCTACGCCAGTTCTTCGACGAAGATCCCGACCGGGGCCGCGAACTCACCCTCGACGTCGGTGACCTCTATATCGACTACAGCAAGCACCGCATCACCCGCGAGACGGTGGGGCTGCTGATCGATCTGGCCCGGGCGGCAAAGCTGGAAGAGCACCGCGACCAGATGTTCTCCGGTGCCCACATCAACACCTCGGAAGATCGCGCGGTGCTCCACACCGCGCTGCGGCTGCCCCGTGACGCCGACCTCATCGTCGATGGCCAGAACGTGGTCCGGGACGTGTACGAGGTGCTGGACGCCATGGGCGACTTCACCGATCGGCTACGCAGCGGCGACTGGAAAGGTGCCACCGGGGAGCGGATCAAGACCGTCGTCAACATCGGGATCGGTGGTTCGGACTTGGGTCCGGTGATGGTGTACCAGGCACTGCGCCACTACGCCGACGCGGGCATTTCGGCGCGCTTCGTCTCTAACGTGGACCCGGCTGACCTTGTCGCGACACTGGCCGATCTGGAACCGGCCACAACACTTTTCATCGTCGCTTCGAAGACGTTCTCCACGTTGGAGACGCTGACGAACGCGACGGCCGCGCGACGCTGGCTCACCGATGAACTCGGTGACGCCGCGGTAGCGAAGCACTTCGTCGCCGTTTCCACCAACAAGCGACTGGTAGACGACTTCGGCATCAACACCGACAACATGTTTGGGTTCTGGGACTGGGTCGGTGGGCGCTATTCGGTGGATTCAGCAATCGGCTTGTCGGTGATGGCCGTCATCGGCCGGGAAGCCTTCGCCGACTTCCTGTCTGGATTTCACATCGTCGACCAGCACTTCAAGACCACGCCGCTGGAGTCCAATGCTCCTGCGCTGCTTGGCCTTATCGGACTGTGGTACAACAACTTCTTCAACGCGCAATCGCGCGCGGTGTTGCCTTACGCCAACGACCTGGCGCGTTTCGCGGCTTATCTGCAGCAGCTGACCATGGAATCCAACGGCAAGTCGACTCGCGCCGACGGGTCGCCGGTGACCACTGACACCGGTGAAATCTATTGGGGTGAACCGGGAACCAACGGGCAACACGCCTTCTATCAATTGCTGCATCAGGGCACTCGACTGATACCGGCCGATTTCATCGGCTTCAGTCAACCCCTCGACGACCTGCCAACCGCCGAGGGTGACGGCAGCATGCACGACCTATTGATGAGCAACTTCTTCGCGCAGACCCAGGTACTGGCATTCGGCAAGACCGCCGAAGAGATCGCCAGCGAAGGCACCCCTGCCGACGTAGTGCCGCACAAGGTGATGCCCGGAAACCGGCCGACCACTTCGATTTTGGCCACCCGGCTCACGCCGTCGGTGCTGGGGCAGTTGATTGCGCTTTACGAGCACCAGGTGTTCACCGAGGGCGTGGTGTGGGGCATCGACTCGTTCGACCAGTGGGGTGTGGAACTGGGCAAGACGCAGGCCAAGGCGCTGCTCCCGGTGATCATTAGTGACAACTCGCCCGCCAAGCAGTCGGACAGTTCGACCGACGCGCTGGTGCGCCACTACCGTGCTGAACGGGGACGTACGAGCTAGGGAACTCGCGCCGAGAGTGGATCTGACGACGCGGCGCGCCGTGTTGGGTCGTCACATTCACACTTGCGGTAAGCCCCTAGCTACGCGAAGCGCTTGGTCAGTGGCGGCGGCAGTACCCGAATGAGCTGTACCAACGGCGCCCAAGGCCACCGCGGTACCACGGCCCGGCCGGGCTCGCGTTCGATGGCGTCGACGAGTGCTCTGACGCCAGTTTCGTTGTCCACCATCAGCATTGTCGTGCCCGACTTGGCCGTCATCTCCGATTCGATGTAGCCGGGTTCGATCAGCGAGACCTTGATGGGGCCTTTGGCGTATTCGGCGCGCAGCGACTCGCCCAGTGAGGTGAGTCCGGCTTTGCTTGCGCAGTAAGCGGCTTTGACCCCCGGCACGCCCTTGTTGCCGAGCACTGACGAGATGAGCACCAGATGACCGGATCCGCGCTTGCCGAACATTTCCAGCGCAGTTTCGATCTGCACCAGCGCGGCGATCAGGTTGGTCTCGAGAGTGGCTTTGTTCGCCCACAACTTGCCCGAGCCCAGCTTGGCGCCCTTGCCGATGCCGGCGTTGACCACGACGCGGTCTATGCCACCCAACTCGTCGCTCAGCTCGGCGAACACCTTGGGCACCTGGTCGTGATTGTTGACGTCCAGTGCCGCCACTGCGATCTTGATCGACGGATGCTGTTGCAGCAGTTCATCTTTCAGTTCGTCCAGACGGTCGGTGCGGCGGGCGCACAGCGCCAGGTCGCGGCCCTTGGCAGCGAAAGCACGGGCCATGCCGGCGCCCAGGCCGGAACTGGCTCCGGTTATAAGGATTTTCTGGCGAGTCACTCAGGCAGCATATCGACTACTTGAGCAGCCGCGACATGCGCCGGTCGGCCAGCACCTTGCCGCCGGTCTGGCAGGTCGGGCAATACTGAAATGACTTGTC
>JAVROZ010000717.1:0-4307 GCA_032162485.1 Mycobacterium sp. | reverse complement strand
ATCCACCGGAATTCGGCGGCCGCAACGCCACGCTTCTCCAGCAGTTCGTGCACCGCGAGGAACTATCCCGCAGGCGGATCACTGCGTCCTTCAACCCGCAGGGCGTGGGGATCATCGCGGCATCGCTTCTGACGTTTGGCACCCCCGAGCAAAAACAACGGTGGGCGGTGCCAATCTTGCGCGGGGAAATGACTGCGTCCCTTGGGATGAGCGAGCCTGGAGCGGGCTCCGATCTGGCCGGTCTGCGAACCACGGCGGTACGCGAGGGTGACGAGTTTGTCGTCAACGGGCAGAAGGTATGGACCTCGGGCGCCCAAGACGCAGATGTCGTTCTCACATTCGTACGTACCAATCCCGAAGCAAAGAAGCACCAGGGCATCAGCGTCTTGCTCATCCCCACCGCTACCCCCGGCGTCGAGTGCCGACCGTTCGCCTACATCTACGACCGGGATCACCTCGACTTCAACGAGGTTTTCTTTACCGATGTTCGGGTTCCCGCCGAGAACCTGGTCGGTGCTCTGGACGGAGGTTGGCGGGTGGCCAACGGATCGCTGGGCCACGAACGCACTCTGCTCTGGATGAGTTTCGCCGACCGGCTTGGCTACCTGATCCAAGACTTCCGTCCGGTTACTGCGCTCGATCGCGACCACTACGCCACCCTGACGATGGACGCCCAGGCGCTGCGCCTGCTCGGTTCGGCGGTGCTTGCCGCAGCATCGCGCGGCGTGGAAGACGTGGCTGCGCTTTCAGTGCTGAAGGTGTTGGGTTCAGAGGCCGCGCAGACGGCGGCCGAACACGCCTTGGCTGCCGCGGATGGCGACGGAATCATCGATCTCGCAGCCACTTCCAGCTACAACCCGCATGGTCCGGACCAAGCCGGCGGAAGTTGGTTCGCGCGCTACGCGGCCAGCTTCGCGGGCACCATCTCGGGCGGCACATCGGAAATCCAGCGCAACATCATCGCCCAGCGAATATTGGGCCTACCCCGGGGTTGAGCGTCAAGGCGCCTCGCGCCAGTGACCGAGAGTAGCTTGGCAGCGCGACGCTATCCGGCTTCAAATTTTCGCTGAGGAGAGCTGCATGACAATTCACCAGATTGACCATGACGAGGCGGCCTCCGAGGGCACGGTTACGGTGGCGGAGACAGGCACCGGAACTTATACGCAGCTGATCACCGCCGGAAACCACGAGCTGGTCGCCGACGAGCCACGTCCGATTGGCGACGACGCAGGGCCGACACCCTACGATCTGCTCCTGGCCGCCCTCGGTGCATGTACCTCGATGACGGTGCGGATGTATGCCGACCGCAAGGGCTGGCCACTCGAGCGGGTTCGAGTGACGTTGCGGCACTGGCGTATTCACGCCGAAGACTGCGCGCAGTGCGAAACCGCTAAGGGATGGATCGATCACATTGACCGCGACGTCGAGTTAGTCGGCGAACTCGACGAGACGCAGCGGGAACGGTTGATGCACATCGCCGACCGTTGCCCCGTCCATCAGACCCTGACCTCGGAGGTCCACATCACCACGACCTCGCGGTGACAGCCGGCACCGAAGGCGACGCCCCGTCTAGCCTTCCTTCCGGCAAATGACGAGAGCCTCGACGTAGTCCCAGCGATAGCGGTCGGGGGCGTCAGCCACACGTTCCTCGAGTTCGCCGAGGAAGTCGGCGAGGAGGCCGGCAGCCATTGTCTCGTCCTCGCATGCGAAGGCACGGAGAAGCAGGGGTCCTCCCCATGCGGTCACGCTCTGCACGTAGTCCCGCGCGAACACGGCGGCATCGTCGTTCCGGTAGGGGTTGTCGAGACGGAACAGCTCGACACTCTCCAACTTGAGTCCCGCGAGGCTCCCGGCGGCAGCGTCGAAGGGGGCCCGAAGCTCGTCGAGCGTGCGCGACCAGACCGGAACGACGGCTGCGGCGACGGTGGCGCCGCCGACGCGCCCCTCGCGACGCCAGTCGGCGAGCAGCAGATTAATGTCACCGATGACCTCGTTGTAAAGCCCTGTCCGATCCGGGCACGGAGCGGGGGAAGCCGGGATGGCGGCGACGAATAACCCTCCCGGCGCTAGCTCCACGGAGCGCATTTCGAGCAGTCGCTCCCACTGCCGCGCCGCGGCGAGACGCCAGGCGCGCCGCTCGTCCTCATCCACGTGGTTGGGATGGCCGGGGAAGACCGAGCCGCTGGAAGCCAGGCCGCCGGCGTCGGCGATCCAATGCATTGTTGTCCCGGTCACCGCGATGTTTACTGTGCCCCGCGGAAGGGCCGGCGTCTGGTGGAGCGGAATTCCGGCCATGGAGACGACCGTGGTGGGAGCCAGGTCACGTTCGAGTGCTCGCGAGCAGGCCTCGCCGTGGGTTTCCGGCGAGGCGTAATGGGCACCGGTGCCCGTATCGACAACCGCGGGGCCAGCCTCACCCTCCGTCGGGATCACGACCATCGCGCCTCTGTCCGTTGCCGGGCCGAAGGCATCCCGTAGGTGGGCGGCGGCTATCCGCCACGCGTTCGTCGGCAGATCGACGAGCGCGTAGATGAGCGGCCGGCCGGCGCGCTGCGCTATGAGATCCCGGATGAGGCCGTGGGAGTTCACACCGTCGGCGGCGCCGAGATCGGCGACGCGGAGCACTGGCTCGCTCTTCAGCCGCTCGGTGGCCGCCAACACGGCCGGGTAGGTGGCCTCGAATGAGGCGCGCTGCGAGAGGGCGTGCCGCGCATAGTCGTTCGCCATGCTTGAAAGCTCGGGGCGATGTGGCGGCGTCGCTCTTCCTTTCGCTCGGCGCTGCCGCGGTCCGGACGGCGCGCAGAGGCCTATCGTCTCACATGCCGAACATACGCCCCGCTGTCGAGCGTCAATCAACTAGTGCGCGTGACTATTCGGAGGGAACTGCTGACTGCGCGATCGATGAGTTCAGCGACCTGCCGGCGCGGTGATAATCATTTCGAGACCAGTATCGATGTCCCACATCTGGCCGCTCGACCACTCGCAAACCGGCGGTGGCTAGGCTCACGTTACGCCGACTGTGGGTCCTATGCACGAAAACCGTTGATATTACCTACTTTAACCCCGCGATCGGGCCTCATCTACAGCCTCGGACGGATGGTCGACAATCGCCGTCTCGGTGGCGTCGGACGCAAGCCGTTTCTTCCGGCGCAATGCACACCACGTCCCATCGGCGGGTCGATGTCGATTCCGAAGACCTTCGCCGCGCCAGTCACAGTTCAGGGAGTGGGCTCCCCCTGACAACAGCGCAGCGACTCGAAGATTTCCCGGTAGTGCAGGTGCGCCAAGAAGTGCCCTCCCTGCTTCAAATGCAAGGTAGCGCCAGGTATGCGACGTGCTAGTTCACCAGGCCACGAGGGATCGAGGAGTTCGTCATCAGCACCCGCCCATACGTCCGTCGGCACTGCAATGTCCCCGGGCGCGAACCCCCACGGGCGCACCATGGTGCGGTATTCCTCGACTACACCCCGGGGTTGGCGCAATGCCTCCTGTGACATGCGTGCGAATGTCTTGAAACCGTCGGCCTTCAGTACCGCGGCGTCTGCCGTTCCGAGATTCCTCGCGGCAAGCCAACCGTATAGCCGCGGAGCGGCTTCGGCCGCCAGCCCCATGCCGCGGAAGCAGAGCTGCGCGCCCCAGGGTGCGAAGCGAGAAAGGCGAATGTAGTTGCGATCGATAGTTGGTAGACGATCGAATGCACCGGCATCGGTAAGCGGCAAGGACCCAGCGATGATGGCGGCGCGTGTTACTCGCCCCGGCAGCATGTAACTGACAGCCGCGGCGTACTGCCCGCCGAGAGACCAACCCATCACGGCGAAGCGGTCGACTGCCAGCCGGTCAAGCAGTTCGGTGACATCTCGGGTCCAGTCAAGAATGGTCCGGTCCGGTTGCGGATCCGAACGGCCCACGCCCGGTCGATCGGGCGAAATCAGCCTGATCCCGCAGATCTGGGCGGCCGGAGCGGCGCTGGCCACATCCAGTCGGCAGGCCAGTCCACCGTGCGCATTGAGTACCGGGAAACCTTCCAGGTCGCCATATTGCGCGTAGCTCAGTCGACGCCCGTCGCGCAACCGAACCGTGTCGTATGCCTCGTCGGCGAAGTGTTCAGGCATGGCCTACCTCGTGTGGATGCTGACCGGCGGACCCGGTACCCGTCATCGTGGCAGGCCCGTCAGGTCACCGGGGCGAAATCGACGCCGTGGGAAACATGCACTGAGACGACGCCGGCGTAGGACGCGAAAGGTCCCCGGCCAGACGGCGGCCGGGGGCGCTCTTCCGCAGGACCCAGTGGTGGTGGTGTTGTAAGT
>JAVROZ010000716.1:0-2552 GCA_032162485.1 Mycobacterium sp. | reverse complement strand
GTTGCCCGGATCCGCGAAGGGAGCGGCCTGCGGCGACGAGTCCTTGCCCGATGCGGTGAGATCGGAGGCCACCGCGGTGACGGTGTCGCGCACTTCGTCCAGCACGTCGTCGACGTCGGCATCCTCGGCGATCTCGATGACCAGCCGGCCCAGCGAGCCCTCGATGTGTGCCTTGGCCACCCCCGAGATTCGGCGAATGGGTTCCTCCACCACCGCCGCGTACTCGTGCCAGCGTGGGAACGGCAGCAACGGGTCGAGGTCCAGATGCACCCGACGCCCGCTCCGCCAACGCACCGGTGGAGTGACGCTCTCGGGGGCACCACCAGCGGGTCCGTTCAACCCAATCGCCCGGCCGGTGGTGTGTGCCACCGTCTGAACTACCGGACCGACCAGCTCCGTCATGGGACTCGTCAGGGTCTGAACCGCACCGGCCGCGCCGGCGGCGCCCAGCATGCCGGCGCGCACGACCTGTGTCGCCCCTCCGGTGAGAGTGCCGACGAGGTCGGCCACACCCGGAATCTTCATTCGTCACCCTTCGACTGCGTCTCCGCGCCAATCCTCCCGTCGGCTCGCAGACCTGTCCACACGGCCCCGGGGATTGCGGTGGAGCAACCACCGCATACCCGGGCCTGCGGGCGCCTAACGCGTGGAAGGCAACCCGAAGGCAGCGAACAAAGTCGGATCGAGAAAGACGGTCATCACAGCGATCCCAGCAACCCCAGCCCGGGTAACGCATGTCAGGACCTGGATGGAATGGGCTTCCATGATGTTATCCGCGTTGCGGCGATACTCGGCGACGGCTGGCTGTGAATTTGCTGCGGTTGGGATCATCACGACGTCGCCGGGTTCGGCGAATGCCCGCGCGGAAAGGAAACGGAGCACCGCGTCTCGGCCGGTGAACCAGACCGGCATCGGTGGCATCTCCAGCTTGATGTCGTCCTGCAGCAGTGCGGTGAGGGCCGCCATGTCGGCGTTTTCGAAGGCGGCGCAGTAGCGGTCGAGCAATTCGCGGCGCTCGGCCTCGTCGGGCTCGCCGATGTCGTCTTCCTCGGGGGCCACCTCGGCGAGACGGGCCCGGGCGCGCTGCAGGGAGCTGTTGATCGCGGCGGGAGTGGTCTCAAGAAGTTCGGCGACTTCGGCGGCGCTGAACTGCACGACGTCACGCAGGATCAACACGGCCCGCTGGCGCGCGGGCAGCTCCTGCAGCGCCGTCATCACTGCCAGCCGGATGCTCTGCCGCGTGTCGAGGGCGTCTTCGGGCGTCGCGAACATATAGGCGTCCGGGATGGGTTCCAGCCACTCATGGGAGCTGTCGACGTCCAAGCCGGCCACGTTGCCGCCCGGATGCCCGGAGGCTTCCGTGGCGGGTGCGCCCACACCCGCCGGCAGCACCCGGCGAGCGCGATTTTCCAGCGCGCGCAGACATGCCGTGGTCGCGATGCGGTACAGCCAGGTGCGTAGCGCCGCGCGCTCCTCGAACGCCGGATAGCCGCGCCAGCCACGCAGATAGGTCTCCTGCACCAAGTCTTCGGCGTCGTGCACCGAACCGAGCATTCGGTAACAGTGCGCAATCAGCTCGGCGCGAAACGGCGCCGCCTGTTCGATGAATTCCTCCTGGACCGGCACTTGGTACTCCTCTCGCTCCTAATCACTTAGATACCTCCGGCGACCAAAAGTCATCGCCGACCTGGGCAGCGATGAATCTCGGCGGCGATCCGTATCTGCATTAAGGACCACACCGCAACGTCGAAAGTGAGTACATCGAAGTGAATACAACAGCAAACCAGCCTGTGCTGACCGAGGGCGGCCTCGTCGGATCGACGGCGATCGTCACTGGTGCGGGCCGCGGCTTTGGCCGAGCCATCGCGTCGGTGTTGTGCGGGGCCGGCGTTCACGTCGTCGGTGTCGCGCGCACCCGCGCTGACCTCGAGGCGGTACGCGACGAGCTGGGTGACACGTTCACCGCAGTCGTTGCCGACGCCGCCGTTCCAGACACGGCCAGCCGACTGATCGACGAGTATCGGCCGCGGACGATCGTGCTGGCCGCCGGGTTGGCTCCACCGATGATCCCGTTGTCGGAGCAGACCTGGGAGACCTTCAGCGCGAACTGGAACGTCGATGTTGCGCAGGCGTTTCATTGGATCCGCCATGCGTTGCAGCGCCCGCTTGCGCCGGGCAGCTCGGTGATCGCGATATCCAGCGGTGCCGCGGTCAACGGCTCGCCGCTGAGCGGCGGCTACGCGGGTGCCAAGGCGACCGTCAGGTTCATCAGCAACTACGCCGCCGACGAATCGAAACGGGCGGGTTTGGGGATCAGCTTTACCTCGGTGCTCCCGCGGCTGACCCCGGCAACCGACCTGGGCGCAATGGCGGTAGCGGCCTACGCCGCGCGCAGCGGTGTCGATGTCGATGCCTTCGTCCAGTCCTCGGGGCCCGTGCTTACCACCGAGCAGGTCGGTCGCTCCGTCCTCGAGATCGCCGGCGGCGATCGGCGCAACGGTGAGGCCTACCTCCTGGCAGCAGCGGGCCTATCGCCGTTGCACTGAATGGGT
>JAVROZ010000715.1:0-3204 GCA_032162485.1 Mycobacterium sp. | reverse complement strand
CCCGCCGAGCGTGAGCCGTTCCAATACTTCGACAAGGGCTCGATGGCCACTGTGTCGCGATTCTCCGCGGTGGCCAAGATCGGTCCGCTCGAGTTCAGCGGATTCATCGCCTGGCTGATCTGGCTGGTGTTGCACCTGGTGTACCTGATCGGCTTCAAGACCAAGATCACCACGCTGCTGTCGTGGTCGGTGACCTTCCTGAGCACCCGACGCGGTCAGCTGACCATCACCGATCAGCAGGCATTCGCGCGAACCCGGCTCGAACAGCTGGCCGAACAGGCCGCCGAGGCGCAGGGCTCGGGTGCCATCACCAGACGAGCCAGCTAAGGCCGTCCGCTGATCAAGCCTCGAGGTTCTGCAGCCGCACCTGACCCCGAGCTACCAGCCGTTCGTTGTCGTCGGTGATCGTCACCAACCAAAGCTGCTGGCGGCGACCGCGGTGTACGGGTTCGGCCTTGCCGTACACCGTTCCCGATTTGATGGCACGCAGGAAGTCGGTGTTGTTGTTGACGCCGACCACGTTGCCGCCCCCGTGGGCCGCCAGCCAGGTGAAAGCGGCCACACTGGCCATGCTCTCGATTATCGAGCAGTAGACACCGCCGTGCACCAGGCCCATCGGCTGCAAGAGCTTGGGTTTCACCTCGAGCTGGGCGCGGGCGCCGTCGGGAGTGAGCTCGGTGAATTGCAGACCGAGCTCGCTGTCGAACGGGGCAGTGAAATCCGGGTCAGGCACTGACGACACGCCCTTGTGTTTACACCATCGGCAAAATCATCGGTCCTCAAAAACGGGCGAGCCCCGTGCAATCTAGGCACGGGGCTCGCCGATCGAGTAGACCGGGGGTCTCTGCAGCCCTCAGGACTCTCCGCAGTCATCTATTCGCTCGACCGGATTTAGCATAGGCAAGGCTGTCCTAATTTGGCAAGCTTTATTTGGTGGTGTTGCGGGGGTTGTGGGGGATTGCGGGCCGCCACATACGACACTCGGTAGTAAGCCGGAGTAAGCTGTGTTCGACGCTCAGGAGATGAACTATGGCCAAGCTGACGAGGCTGGGCGATCTGGAACGTGCCGTGATGGATCATTTGTGGTCCATGCCGGATCCGCAGACCGTTCGCCAGGTCCACGAAGCGTTGTCGACGCGACGTGACCTCGCCTACACAACCGTGATGACCGTGCTGCAACGGTTGGCAAAGAAGAATCTGGTCTCTCAACTCCGGGACGACAGAGCCCATCGCTATGCGCCCGTCCACGGCCGCGACGAACTGGTAGCCGGACTGATGGTCGACGCACTGTTCCAGGCCGAGGATTCCGGCAGTCGGCAGGCCGCACTGGTGCACTTCGTCGAGCGCGTCGGTGCTGACGAGGCCGACGCACTCCGCCGCGCACTCGCCGAACTAGAAGCAAATCAACGCAATTCGGTTTCCGCTGGACCTCCGGGCGACGACTAAGGGAGAATTACAGCGTGTCTGCGCTGGCCTTCACCATCCTTGCGGTGCTGCTGGCTGGCCCGACTCCGGCTTTGTTGGCCCGCGCGTCGTGGCCGCTGCGGGCTCCGCGGGCCGCGATGGTGCTTTGGCAGGCCATTGCGCTGGCCGCGGTTCTGTCGACATTCAGCGCCGGGATTGCCATCGCCAGCCGGCTGTTGATGCCCGGCCCGGACGGGCGGCCAACCGCCGGCATTCTGGATGCCGAGGTCCGTCTCGGCTGGCTGTTGTGGGCCGCCTACCTCGCCGTCTTCGCGCTCACAGTGCTGGTGGGTGCGCGGCTGATTGTCGCGGTCGTGCGAGGGGCCATCGCCACCCGACGACGTAGGGCCCGGCACCGCATGGTCGTCGATCTGGTTGGCGTCGGACACGACGCGGCATTGGCCCAGCCCTGCGCCAGGACTCGCGACCTGCGTGTGCTGGACGTCGCGCAACCACTCGCCTATTGCCTGCCCGGCGTGCGCAGCCGCGTCGTAGTGAGTGAAGGGACACTGAGCACGCTCGCCGACAGCGAAGTCTTGGCAATCCTGTCACACGAGCGAGCTCACCTGCGCGCTCGCCACGACCTCGTGCTGGAAGCGTTCACGGCCGTGCACGCCGCGTTTCCGCGACTGGTTCGCAGCACCAATGCGTTGGGTGCCGTGCAGTTGCTGGTGGAATTGTTGGCTGTTGACGTCGCGGTACGCGCCACCGGGCGCACTCCCCTGGCCCGGGCGCTGGTCGCCTGCGCTTCCGGGCGGGCGCCGTCGGGTGCGCTGGCCGCGGGGGGTACCAGCACCGTGCTGCGGGTACGACGCCTGTCCGGCGCAGGCAACAGCCCCGTGCTGTCAGCGGTGGCCTATCTGGCCGCCGCAGCCGTGTTGGTGGTGCCCACCATCGCGCTGGCCGTACCGTGGCTCACGGAGTTGCAACGCCTGGTCACCTCCTGACGCCGAGCCAAACCCCTTGGAGCGCCGCGAGTCCGCTGTGTCACAGTGTGTCGTAGTTCGCCAACCTCAGATGCCCGACCGAAAGGCAAGACATGAGTTCGTCGGATTCGAAGAGTGCAACTGCCCAGATCGGAGTCACCGGCCTCGCCGTGATGGGCTCGAACCTGGCTCGAAACTTCGCCCGGCACGGATACACCGTCGCGCTGCACAACCGGTCCGTCGCCAAGACCGACGCGCTGTTGTCCGAGCACGGCTCGGACGGCAACTTCGTGCGCAGTGAAACGATCCCCGAATTTCTTGCCGCACTGGAAAAGCCGCGGCGGGTCATCATCATGGTCAAGGCCGGCGACCCCACCGACGCCGTCATCAACGAACTCGCCGATGCCATGGAAGAAGGCGACATCATCATCGACGGCGGAAACGCCCTCTACACCGACACCATTCGGCGGGAAAAGGCGATCCGCGAGCGCGGCCTGCACTTTGTCGGCGCCGGAATCTCCGGTGGCGAGGAGGGCGCGCTGAACGGCCCGTCGATCATGCCCGGCGGCCCCGCCGAGTCCTACGAATCGCTGGGTCCACTGCTCGAGGAGATCTCGGCGCACGTGGACGGGGTGCCATGCTGCACCCATATCGGCCCAGACGGCGCCGGGCACTTCGTGAAAATGGTCCACAACGGCATCGAATACTCCGACATGCAGTTGATCGGCGAGGCCTACCAGTTGCTGCGCGACGCCCTCGGTAAGACCGCCGGTGAGATCGCGGACGTATTCGACGAATGGAACAAAGGCGACCT
>JAVROZ010000714.1:0-9150 GCA_032162485.1 Mycobacterium sp. | reverse complement strand
GTGCGCACCTCACCCGGCACATCGGGCCGGGTGTCGAATACGCCGACATTCGCCCCTACGTCCCGGGCGACCAGCTGCGCGCGGTGAACTGGGCGGTGAGCGCGCGCCGCGGGCGATTGCACGTGACGCAGCGGTTAACCGATCGTGCCGCCGATGTGGTGGTGCTGATCGACACCTATCAGCAACCGGCAGGCCCGGCGACCAAGGCCACCGAACGCGTCGTGCGGGGTGCCGCTCAGGTGGTGCAGACCGCACTACGCAACGGCGACCGCGCCGGGATCGTCGCGCTCGGCGGCAATCGCCCCCGGTGGCTTGGCGCCGAGATCGGCCAGCGTCAGTTCTACCGGGTGCTCGACACCGTGCTGGGTGCCGGCGAACAATTCGAGCGCACCACCGGGACACTCGCGCCGCGCGCTGCTGTCCCGGCGGCTGCGATCGTCATCGCGTTTTCCACGCTGCTTGACACCGAATTCGCATTGGCGCTCATCGATTTACGCAGACGCGGCCACGTTGTGGTTGCCGTCGACGTGCTCGACAGCTCCCCGTTCGAGGGCGAGCACGACCCGTTGGTGATGCGGATGTGGACGCTGCAACGGTCGGCGATGTATCGCGACATGGCCACGGTCGGCGTTGATGTGCTGTCCTGGCCAGGGGAGCTCTCATTGGAGCATTCGATGACTGCGTTACCGGACCGGCGACGCCGGGTACGGGGTAGGCGCTGATGCTTACGCTGTCCGGTAGCCGTGTTCTCACGCTGCTGCTCGGCCTGCTGATGGTCGCGCTGGCCACCGTCGGATCGCAGGGGCCCGCGCTGGTGGCCGCGGGTGCGGGGGCCCTTGCGGTGGGGTTGGCGACGGTATTTCGGCCCGCGGCAACGCTTGCCGTGCTGCTGACGGTAGTGGTGATCGTCGCATCGGATCCATCGAACGTACTTGTCGCAATGTCGGGTCTTTGCGCGGCGGCCTATCTGGTATGTCGGCACGCAGACGGCGCAGTCGTTGCGGGAAGCGGGCCGACGACCGTTGCGGCCGTTGGGTTTACCTTCGCCGGCCTCGTCGCGACGTCGTTTCCGCTGCAGGTGCCTTGGCTGCCGCTGGTGGCACCGCTGGCGGTGCTGGCGATCTACGTTCTGGTCACCCGGCCGTTCGTGAATTGACAGGCGCAGTCAGCGCCGACCTTCGAACCGAAGTCCAGGCCGGCGCTGGCGCGGTGTCGGCTAGGCGATATCGGCCAGTTCCTTATCTGCCTTCCCGGCCGAGCGAGTCTCGTTGCCCGATAGCCGTCCCTGCTGGGCTCGTCCACTGCGGCGGCGCAGGAGCGCGTCCACCGACCACGGGCCGGCGCCGACGACGAGTAGAAACGTCACGGTCAGCAGTTGGGCATACTCCGAGCGCACTTCGTGCAACACGGCGGCGAAGCCGGTCTGCGGAGGCACGGGCGGAAGCGGCAACGGCGATACGCCAAGGAAAATGGCGATCTTGGTCGACAGCATCGCAACGATCATCTCGATGATAAACGGAACACTGATGAATCGAGTGAACAAGCCGAGTATCAACAATATGCCGCCGATGATCTCAAGTCCCCCAACGAAATCCGCGCTGAGCTCAGGGAAAGGAATTCCGATTTTAGTGAACCGCCCGACGCCCTGATTCTGGTAAATGAATTTGAGCACGCCTTCCCAGAGAAATACGCCACCCGCCATCAGCCTGATCAAGATCGTCGCGGCCGGTGCGTTGCCCGGGGGGTTGGCAATCCAGCGCCACACCCTTGTTAGTGGGCCGATTTGCTGTTGTGACCGTGTCACGAAAGTCCTCCAACCAAAAGTTCCTGAGCCCACCCATCGTGAGCTCCGGTACTAGATAGGGGGAGGGGTTACACGCGAAAGCGTGGGAACGCTCAGAGTCAGTGCACGAACTGGGCCGCATGATCGGCCAGGTCGAGCACCGGCTGGGGGAAGATTCCGAGCACCACGGTGACCAACGCGCACACCGCGATCGCCGCCTTGCTCAGGACGCTGGGTGCCAACACTGTTGGTGTGTCGTCAGTTGCTTCGGTGAAGAACATCAGCACGATCACCCGGACGTAGAAGTAGGCGGCCACACCACTCGTGATCACACCGATGACCACCAGCGGCACCGCGCCGCCCTCCGCGGCGGCTTTGAACACCGCGAACTTACTGATGAAGCCACTCGTCAGCGGGATTCCGGCGAACGCGAGCAGGAACATCGAAAGCATCACGCCCACAATGGGGGAACGCTGACCGAGGCCGGCCCAGTGCGACAGGTCGGCGTCCTCTCGGGCTTGTGGGCCGTCGGATTCACGTATCAGACCGACGATCGCGAAGGCGCCCACTGTACTGAAGCTGTAGGCGACTAGATAAAACAACGTTGCCGAGAGTCCCGCGGAGTTGTCGGCGATGACACCGGTGAGGATGAAACCGACGTGCGCGACCGACGAATACGCCAGCATCCGTTTGACGTCGGTCTGGTTCACCGCGGTGACGGTGGCAACTGTCATGGTCAGGATCGCTACTGCCCACAAGACCGGGCGCCACTCGGTGTGCAACGGAGGTAGCGCCACGTAGACCACGCGCAGCAGCGCGCCGAATGCCGCAACCTTGGTGGCCGCAGCCATGAACCCGGTGATCGGGGTGGGCGCCCCCTGGTACACGTCGGGAATCCACGAGTGGAACGGGACGGCGCCGACCTTGAACAGCAGTCCGACCGCCAAGAGCGCGACGCCCACCAGTGCCAACGAGGTATCAGTCTGTGCCTCAAGGGAATCCCTGATCCCCGACAGGGTCAGTGTGCCGGTGGCACCGTAGAGCAACGCGACGCCGTAGAGGAAGAACGCCGACGAAAACGCGCCGAGCAGAAAGTACTTCATCGCCGATTCTTGCGACAGCAACCGGCGGTGCCGGGCCAACCCGCACATCAGGTACAACGGCAGTGAGAGGACTTCCAGCGCGACGAACATCGTCAACAGATCGTTGGACGCGGGGAACACCATCATGCCGCCGACCGACAGCGTCAGCAGCGGGAAGAGTTCGGTCTGAGTGGCACCGGCGCGCTCGGCCTCGCGCTCGGTATCGCTGCCAGGCACCGCGGAAGCCTGTGGCGTAAAGGAATCAAGGCCGGCAAACACTTTCGACTTGGCGGCGCTGGTCGTTGCGACCGGTCGCTGGCTGCGCTCGGCGATGAAGATGACGCCCAGTACTGCCACCAGTACGACGGTGCCCTGCAGGAACAGCGTCGGTCGATCGATGGCCACCGCCCCGAGCACGGTGCGGCGGCCGTCGGCCGGGATCGATTTCGCAACCGCGATCACGGCTGCGAATGCCGCTGCCAATCCAGCAAGGGCGAGAATGACTTGCGCCCCATAGCGAAGCCGGCGCGGCAGGAACGCTTCGGCCAGTACACCGATGATCGCGATGCCGAAAACGATGAGCATCGGCGACAGCAGGAAGTACTCGACGCTGGGCGTGGGCAGGTTCATCGGTGCGGTCCTTCGGCTTGCTTCGGGCGGTCTGCGCCCGAAGCCGGATGCGGCACGGTGGGGGCAGGGTCATGCTGGCCGATGGTGTTCATGGTGTGTTCGACTGCCGGGTTGATACGGTCGAGCACCGGTTTGGGGTACACGCCCAGTACGAACAGCAGCGCGATCAGCGGTGCGACGACGATCAATTCACGCGGCACCAGGTCGGTGATCTTTTCGTTGCCCTTGGCCACCGGACCGGTCATCACGCGTTGGTAGAGCCACAGCATGTAGATCGCCGCCAGCACCAGCGCGGTGACCCCGAACGCCGCCGCAATCCAGTAACGGTTGAAAGTGCCTAGCAACACCAGGAATTCGCTGATGAACGGCGCCAAGCCCGGCAAGGACAGCGTCGCCATACAGGAGACCAGGAAGGTACCGGCCAGGATCGGGGCCACCTTCTGCACTCCGCCGTAGTCCGCGATGTTGCGGCTGCCGCCGCGGGACACCAGGAATCCCGCGATCAGGAACACCGCCGCAGTGGAGATGCCGTGGTTGAGCATGTACAGCGTCGAACCGCTTTGCCCCGGGGTGGTCATCACGAAGATGCCGGCGATGATGAAACCGAAGTGCGAGATCGAGGTGTAGGCGATCAGGCGCATCATGTCGGTCTGGCCGATCGCCACGACCGCGCCGTAGATCACGCCGATGATGGCCAATGCCACGATCACCGGCCGGAAATACGCTGAGGCGTCCGGAAATAGCTGCAGGCAGTAGCGCAGCATGCCGAAGGTGCCGACATTATCCATCACCGCGGTTATCAGCACCGCGGTCGCCGGTGTGGACTCGACCGCGGCGTCGGGCAGCCAGCGGTGCAGTGGCCACAGCGGGGCCTTGATGGCGAATGCGAACATGAAACCCAGGAACAAGGCCTTGAACACCGCGGGGTTGACGTCCGCGTACCGGCCATGGCGCACGTCGTCCACGATTCGAACGAAATCGAAGGTGCCGCCACCGTGCTGCGTGGTCACCACATAGAGTCCGATGACCGCCGCAAGCATGATCAACCCGCCGAACAGGTTGTACAGCAAGAACTTCACCGCGGCCCGCGAGCGCTCCTTGCCCTGCCCGAAGCCGCCGATCAGGAAGTACATCGGGATGAGCATGGCTTCGAAGAAAACGTAGAACAGCAGCACGTCGAGGGCGACCACCGAGATCAGCACCATCGACTCGATGGCCAGCGTCAGCGCGACGTAGGCGTGCGGACCGCGGGGGTTGCTTTCGCCACCATCGTTCCAGCCGGCCACCAGCAGCAGCGGTATCAGCACCGTGGTCAGCAGCACCAGGACCAGCCCGATACCGTCCACGCCCAGTGTGTAGCCCGCTCCGAAAGCCGGTATCCAGGTGTGCTTTTCGGTGAACTGATAGGTATCCCCGCCGGCCTTGAATCCGGTGGCGACGACGAGCGACACCGCCAGCGTTCCGATGCTGACCACCACGCCCGTCCACTTGGCGGCCTGACGCAGCCCCGGGGGGAGCAGAATAATCAACACCGAGCCCGCCAGCGGCACCAGCCACAGCACGCTCAGCCAGGGCATGCTCGAATTCACCACAGGTTCACCACCAGAAGCGCGCCTACCACCAGGGCCGCACCCACCAGCATGGACAACGCGTAATTGCGGGCGAAGCCGGTCTGCATGCCTCGCAACCGGTTTGAGGTCCGGCCCACCAGCGCCGCCAAGGCGTTCACCGAGCCGTCCACGCCGGCGTTGTCGACGGCGACCAGTGCCTGCGTCAGTCCCGCACCGGGGCGCATGAAAACCTCCTCGTTGAAGGCGTCGCTGTAGGCGTCAGCGCGTGCAGCCGTCGTCAGTACCGAAACCTCAGCCGGGGCCACCCGCGGAATCTCGACCCTGCCGCCGTACTTCCGGTAGGCCACCGCGACGCCGACGACGACAACCGCCAGCGCCAGCGCGCTGACCGCCCATGCCGGTACCACCGGGGCGGATTCGTGGTGGGTTCCGACGACGGGTTCCAGCCAGTGCTGCAAGGAGTCGCCGTAGGTGAACAGGAAGCCGGAGAACACCGAGCCGAACGCCAGCAGGACCATCGGACCGGTCATCAAAAGAGGTGATTCGTGCGGATGCACTTCGCCTTGTCCCGTCGCTTCGCTCGCCCTAAAAGGCGCCCAGCGCTTCTTGCCGAAGAAGGTCATCAGCATCACGCGGGTCATGTAGAACGCGGTAATGCCCGCGCCCAGCAACGCCGCACCGCCGAGCACATATCCCTGGGTCCCGCCTGCGCCGAGGGCGGCTTCGATGATCGCGTCCTTGGAGAAGAAGCCAGCGAACGGCCACACCCCGATGATCGCCAGGTATCCGAGCCCGAATGTTGCGAACGTGATCGGCAGGGCCTTGCGAAGGGCGCCGTAACGACGCATGTCCTGCTCTTCGTGCATTGCGTGGATGATCGACCCGGACCCGAGGAACAGGCCGGCCTTGAAGAAGCCATGGGTGAGCAGGTGCATGATCGCGAACGCGTAGCCGGCCGGGCCCAGGCCGGCGGCCAGCACCATGTAGCCGATCTGGCTCATCGTGGAGGCGGCCAGCGCGCGCTTGATGTCGTCCTTGGCGCAACCGATGAAGGCTCCCAGCATCAGGGTGACGGCGCCGACGATCACCACACCCAACCGTGCGTCGGGGGCCAGGTTGTACAGCGGGTTGCACCGCACAATCAGGTAGACACCGGCAGTCACCATGGTGGCCGCATGGATCAACGCCGACACCGGGGTCGGGCCCTCCATCGCGTCGCCGAGCCAGGCCTGTAGTGGAACCTGAGCGGACTTGGCGCAGGCGCCCAACAGCAGCAGCAATCCGGTCGCGTTCAACACGCCCTGGCTCGCCCCCGGCGCCCCGGCGAACACGCCGCTGTAGGACAACGTGCCGAAGGTGCTGAACATCAGGAACATCGCCAACGCCAGGCCGGCGTCGCCCACCCGGTTCATCACGAACGCCTTCTTGGCCGCCGTGGCCGCCGTCGGCTTGTGGTACCAGAAGCCGATCAGCAGGTAGGACGCCAGACCGACGCCCTCCCAACCGACGTAGAGCAGCACGAAGTTGTCGGCGACTACCAGCAGCAACATTGACGCCAGGAACAGGTTGAGATACCCGAAAAACCTGCGGCGGTCCGGGTCCTCGGCCATATAGGCAATGGAATAGATGTGGATCAGCGACCCGACCCCGGAGATCAGCAGCACGAAGCACATGGACAACTGGTCGATCTGCAACCCGAAGTCGACCTGCAGGCCGTTGACCGGTATCCAGCTGAACACCTTCTGATGGATGGCGCGGTCGGCCCCGTCCCGGCCGACGAGCTCTGCGAGCAGTGTCGCGCCGACACCGAACGACGCCAGGGCCGCCAGCGTGCCCAGCCAGGGCCCCCACGCGTCGGTGCGCCTACCGCCGAACAGCAGGATCGCGGCCCCCGCCAGTGGCAGTGCCACAAGCAGCCAGGTGTAGTGAATCATCTTGGCGTTGTCAGCCTTTGAGTAGATTCGCGTCGTCGACCGACGCCGATTTGCGGGCACGGAAAATCGTCATGATGATGGCCAGGCCGATGACGACCTCGCAGGCGGCGACCACCATCGTGAAGAACGCGATCATCTGTCCGTCGAGCTTGCCGTGCATGCGCGCGAAGGTGACGAAGGCGAGGTTGACGGCGTTGAGCATCAGCTCGACACACATGAACATGACGATCGCGTTGCGCCGCAGCAGCACGCCGGCAGCCCCGATGGTGAACAGCAGTGCCGAAAGGTAAAGGTAGTTGGCCGGATTCATGACGTTCCACCTTGAACCGCTTCGGGGGAAGGAGTCGCAAGTCCGTCGGCTCCGCGGGTACGCAATATCCGGGACACCGACGTCTGCGCGTACGAGCCGTCCGGGAGCAGGGCAGCGACGTCGACGGCGTTGTGGCGCGCGTACACACCCGGACTGGGCATCGGGGTGGCGTGACCGCCGGGGCGGAAGCGCTCCTCGGAAAGCTCGCGCTGGCTCTTGCGTCGCTCGAAACGCTCCCGGTGCGCCAGGATCATTGCGCCGACCGCCGCGGTGATCAACAGCGCGCTGGTCAGCTCGAATGCCCACAGGTAGCGGGAGAAGATCAGTGCCGCAAGGCCTTCGACGTTGCCGTTGGAGTTGGCGGCGACGAGTCCCGAGAAGCCCTCGGTCGAGACATTGCCGATCCCCGCGATCAGCAGGATGCCGAACGCGATGCCGGTGACCAAAGCGGCGACGCGCTGTCCGCGCAGGGTCTCCTTCAACGATTCCGAGGAGTCCACGCCGATCAGCATCAACACGAACAGGAACAGCATCATCACCGCGCCGGTATAGACCACGACCTGCACGACCCCGAGGAACAGCGCGTCCTGGGCCATGTAGAACGCCGCGAGGCTGAGCATCGTCATCGCCAGGTACATCGCCGAGTACACGGCGTTGACGGCCAGCACCACCCCGAGGGCTCCGATGAGCGCCAGCGTGCCCAGCACCCAGAACATCACCGCTTCGCCGGTGGAGGTGCGGGCGATGACGTCCGAGGCCAGTGTGGTGATCACGTGGCTTCTCCCGCTCGCTGACTTTCGCGCACTCCGTTCGCGGTCACGTTGCCCAGGTAGTAGTCCTTGTCGGTGGCGCCCTCGGCTCGGGGGTGCGGCGGCGCGAGCATGTCTTGCAGCAGCGGCGCCAGCAGTCGGTCTTTCTCGTAGATCAGGTCAGCGCGATTGTCGTCGGCCATTTCGTAGTCGTTGGTCATGGTCAGCGCCCGGGTGGGGCAGGCCTCGATGCACAGACCGCAGCCGATGCAGCGCAGGTAATTGATCTGGTACACCCGCCCATAGCGTTCCCCCGGCGAGAACCGTTGTTCGTCGGTGTTGTCTGCACCCTCGACGTAGATCGCGTCGGCTGGGCAGGACCAGGCGCACAACTCGCACCCGATGCATTTCTCCAAGCCGTCGGGGTACCGGTTGAGCTGGTGTCGACCGTGGTAGCGGGGCGCGACGGGGCCGGGTTTTTCCGGATACTCCTCGGTGATGTTCTTTTTGAACATCGAACCGAACGTCACGCCGAAGCCGGCCAGCGCATCGCGCGAACGGGAAAGAAAGTTAGCCACGCGCCTTCTCCTTGCTCGCACCAACTGGCCGATCGAGTGTCTTCTCGTGGGTTTTGAAAGGCAGCGGTGGTGTTGGGAATGCCGGTGCCAATTTGTGGAGATCGTCGGGCGTTTCGCGCTGCTTCTCGTCGCGCCGCTTTTCATCGCGCCGCTTGCGCCGCGGTGACACGCTGAACGGTCTTCGCAGGGACAGGATCAGGATTGTGGCCACGACGAGGCTGCTGATCACCAGTACCAGCGTCCAATGCTGGTAGCCCTGGTTACGCAACGCGCGGATGACGGCCGCGATCATGATCCACACCAGCGAGACCGGTATCAGCAGCTTCCAGCCCAGTGCCATGAACTGGTCGTAGCGCAACCGCGGCAGGGTGGCTCGCAGCCAGAAGTAGATGAACAGAAAGCCCCAGACCTTGGCGGTGAACCACAGCAGGGGCCACCAACCGGTGTTGGCTCCGTCCCACATGTTCAGCGGCCACGGAGCGTGCCAGCCGCCCAGGAACATCGTCGCCGCCA
>JAVROZ010000713.1:0-7229 GCA_032162485.1 Mycobacterium sp. | reverse complement strand
GCCATTGCAATCACCGATGAACAGCGTTGACGTGGAAAGATGAAACGACAATGCACCCACCAGGACGACGATGATGAAGGTTTTCGCCACGCGCCCCTGAATGAGGTGCGCGCTGCCGACGGCCCAGATGGCCACCACCGCCAACGCCAGGATCAGCACCAACCGAAGGCTGGACAGTAGAACGGTGATGCGGTATCGCACTTGACGCGTGGCACCGGGCAAGCCCGCATATCCCGCCGCGACCGCTACGCCACCGATTGCCAACGCGATCCAGGCAGGCGCCGCACTGACATCCGAGACCACAAACCCAACAGCGGCGGCTACGACGATTGCCCCGAATGTCGTCAGCATGAACAGCCATTTGGCTCGCGCCGAAGCCTTCTGCCAATTGGCTATGGCTTCCTCGCGCGGCACGGGCTGCAATGGATGTGACATAACGATCCCCCCACCACGCAACGTCCCACGAATGCCTCGCCACACCTTACCGGCGACACCAGCGGGATTAGCTCACCTAAAACCGAGCGGGCACTGGTTTCCAGCATGGATGACGACCAACAGCGTCGGGGCGCGGTAACCTCATTCTCAGAACTCTCAGAGCGTCTTTGCAACGCACCTCGCAGAGGAGAATCCGCCCATGGCCGGCCCCAACGAACCACCTGACGTCACCCGCGCCGACCGCTTCATCAAGACGGCAGTGGAGATCCTGGGTGAGACCGGCCGGACCGACTTCACCGTGCAAGAAGTCGTAGCCCGTTCGAAGACTTCGCTGCGCGCCTTCTACCAACACTTCAGCAGCAAGGACGAGCTGCTGCTGGCGCTCTTCGAGAGAACCATGGCTCAAGCGGCGCAGTCGTGGCGGCACGAAACCGCCGGGCTGGACAGCACCGCGGCGCTCAAACTAGTTCTCGACCGCGTCAGCGCGCAGCCGGAATCGACCACCCAGGACAGCCTGAACCGGGCACTCAGTCTGTTCAACCAGCATCTGGCCGAAACCCGGCCGCGCGAATACGCCCGAGTTCTGTCCCCCCTGCACCGACTGATCCGCGACCTCGTCGGCCAGGGCATCACCGAAGGAGTCTTCGACCCCGGGCTCGACGTCAGCGCGGCGGCGGCCATAGTCATGCAGACCATGATCGGCGCCTTCCGGTTACGTTGGCTCGGAAGCGAATTGAACGGGACGCCGATCGAGTCGGGTCAGCTGTACGACTTCTGCAGCCGTGCCCTCGGGATACGCGACACCGACGATGCAACATCCGAAGCCACGTTGGCCGAGCTGTTCGCCCAAATCGGCCTGCGCCAGGCCAGCTTCCACGACGGCGAGTTCGCGATGACCATGCCGGTGAGTCCCCAAGTGGTCAACACCTCTGGTGCCCTGCAGGGCGGACTGCTCGCCACGCTCGCCGATGTCGCGGGCGGCCAGCTAGGGATGGAATACCTGAAACCCGGCACCGCCATGACAACTTCCGATCTCGTCATCCGCTACCTACGACCGATCAGGCAAGGCTCGGCGTTGGCGGTACCCAAAGTGCTGCGGGCCGGACGCCGATCGCTGGTCATGCAGATTGACATATTCGGTGACAGCGACAGCGAATTGGCGGCAACGGCAACAGTGAACTTTGCCATCATCGACCGCCCCACCGACCAACCGGAAGCCCCTACCGGCGTCTAACGCCGAGCTCTCGCCGGTGGTAATGTCATTACCGCCCTCAGAGATCATGACTTTCACAGGAGATTGGCTCCGCCGTGCTAATCCGCGCCGGCGGTGAAGTCGATGCCGCCAACGAGCACACCTGGCACGGGCTGGTCACCGAGGCGGACTGGGCCGGCTCCCCGGCCGTTCGGCAAAATTTTGGTGGGTGGTACTAGTCCCGTGCATTGCTAATCTATTTGGAGTTGCTTGACGCTGAAGTTAACGCACCCAAATTGTTTGCTGATCAGTCCGTGGGAGGTACGGCCAATATGGCGGCCGAAAAGGACTGGGACAACACAGTGGGCGCGGCTGAGGACGTGCGGCGCATCTTCGAGAACATCCCGGCCATGGTGGTCGGCCTGGAAGGGTCTGACCACCGCTTCGTCGCGGTCAATGCCGCCTTCCGAGCATTCAATCCTTCGCTGATCACCGTGGGGAAGACGGCTAGAGAGGTCTATCCCGAGCTGGCGAGCCAGCAGATTTTCGACATGTTCGACCGGGTGTATCAAACCGGCGAGACACAGTCGGGGGCCGAGTGGCGGTTGCACGTCGACCTGCAAGGTTCGGGGCTCGAGGAGCGCTTCTTCGACTTCCTCGTCACGCCTCGGCACGCGGCCGATGGATCCATCGAGGGCGTCCAACTCGTCTTCGACGACGTCACCGCCCGGGTGCAGGCACGGCTGGCCGCCGAGGCGCGGGTCGAGGAACTCTCGGAGCGCTACCGCAACGTGCGCGATTCGGCGACCGTCATGCAGCAGGCGCTGTTGGCCGGATCGGTCCCGGTGGTCCCCGGCGCCGACGTCGCCGCCGAATACCTCGTGGCGGCCGAAGACACCGCGGCCGGCGGCGACTGGTTCGATGCGCTGGCCCTCGGGGACCGCTTGGTGCTCATCGTCGGCGACGTTGTCGGTCATGGTGTCGAGGCCGCGGCGGTGATGTCACAACTACGCACCGCATTGCGGATGCAAATCACCGCGGGCCGCACGATCGGCGAGGCCCTTGAGGCGGTCGACAGTTTCCATGAGCAGGTGCCGGGTTCGAAGTCGGCCACCATCTGTATCGGCTCCTTGGACTTTGCGACGGGCGAATTCCAGTACTGCACGGCCGGACACCCACCCCCGTTGGTGGTGAAGGCCGATGCGGATTCGCGGTATCTGGAACCGTCCGGCGGCGGGCCGCTGGGCAGTCGCACCGGATTTCCGGTACGCATCGAGTTACTCGACGTCGGCGACGCGGTGCTGCTCTACAGCGACGGTCTGATCGAACGTCCGGGCCGTCCGCTAGGAGCCAGTACCGCAGAGTTCGCTGAATTGGCGAGCAGCATCGCCGGGGGTACCGGCGGGTTCATCATCGATGCGCCCGCCCGTCCGGTCGACCGCCTGTGTTCGGAGACACTCGAATTGCTTCTGCGCTCAACCGGTTACAACGACGACGTGACACTGCTGGCCACGCAGCGACGTGCACCCATCCCGCCGCTGCACATCACCTCGGATGCGACGATTCACGCTGCCCGTGGCATTCGGTCCCAGCTGCGGCAGTGGCTTTCCGAGATCGGCGCAGAGGACGACGATATCTCCGACGTGGTGCATGCGATCTCCGAGTTCGTAGAGAACGCGGTTGAACACGGCTACGACGGCACTGAGGTTTCCGGCGGCATCGTGGTCGAGGCATCGTTGGGCGGCGATGGCAACTTACGGGCCTCGGTAGTCGACCGCGGTCAGTGGAAGGACCACCGCGAGGGCGAGCGGGGGCGCGGGCGCGGCCTGGCGATGGCCGAGGCTTTGGTGACCGAATCGCGGGTCAGTCACGGCCCCGAAGGCACCACCGCCACGCTCACCCACCGTTTGACCCGGCCGGCGAACTTCGTTACCGACCTCGTGGTCACCCGGAACGCCCACCCGCGCGAACTGAACAGCGAATTCGCCTCGGTGGTCGCTGACGGCGGCCGCATCATCGTGCGCGGTGAGGTCGATTCACACACCGCTTCCACCCTCGACCGCCAGATCGCCGTCGAAAGCCGTTCCGGCATAGCGTCTTTGACGATTGACCTGAGCGCTGTCACCTATCTCGGATCGGCGGGCGTCAGTGCTCTGGCCGCCGCGCGCGACCGTGCCCTTCGACAGGGCGGTGAGTGCGTACTCGTGGCTCCGCCGGGAAGCCCGGCACACCATGTGTTGTCGCTGGTTCAGATACCGGTCAGCGGCGGCGATTCCGGGGACGTTACCGCGTTTTACCGTGCCGCACCTGATTGAAAGGCACGCCACGGTCGGCGGCATGTTCGCGCGGGAAGTTCAGCACCCGCTCGCCAATGACGTTGCGAGCCATTTCCGTAGTGCCTCCGCCGATGGCGACCGACTGGCGCGACAGATATCGGAACCCGGTTTGCAGCCCTTCACCGACTTCGCCGACCACACCGGCCGCGCCGGCGATCGCGAGCGCAATATCCATCTCTACCATGACCGTCTCGGCGTGGAACAGCCTGATCAGCGTCCCCCCGGCCGGAGGCAACGAGCCGTCCCTGACGCTGCGGGAGACGTGGTTGATCAGTTGCTCGGCTACCGCGCGATGCACCAGCGCCCGGCCGGCCAGCTCCTGCGCGCGCTCACTGTCAGCCTGGCCGGTCTGGGCCAACAGATCGGCATAGTCCACCGGGGTCGTGTGACCGCCCTCGTGGCCGGCACCGCTGGCGAATTCCGAGCCCTGACCAACGGCCCGGCGTTCGTGGTAGAGCTGCCGGGACGCCACTGCCCAGCCGTTGTTCACCTCACCGACAACCGCGTCGTCACCGACGTCGACGCCGTCGAGAAATTCCTCGCAGAACTCGGCTCCCCCGTTCACCTGCGTGATGCGCCGCAAGGTGATTCCCGGATGATTGATGGGAACCAGGAACATGGTCAGGCCGTCGTGTTTGGGCACATCCCAATCGGTGCGGGCCAGGCACAGCCCGTAGTCTGCGGCGAACGCGCTGGTGCTCCAGGTCTTGGCGCCGTTGATTACCCACCGGTCACCCTTGCGTTCGGCGCGCGTGATGACACCGGCGAGGTCTGATCCGCCGCTGGGTTCCGACAACAGTTGGACCAGGATTTCGTCGCCGCGCAATGCGGCCCCGATGCGTTGCTTCTTCTGCTCCTCACTGCCGGTGTCGAGCAGCGTGGCACAGCAGATCGCGAATGTCGGAACGTTGAGAATCAATGGCATTTCGTAGTTGACGGTCTCCGCGTCGAATGCCTGTTGATATTCGTAATCCAAACCCAGGCCGCCGTACTCGCGCGGAAAGCAGATGCCCGCGAATCCACCTGCGTAGAGCCGCTTTTGCAGTTCGCGTGCCCGTTGCCAGGACGGCTCGGCGTCGCGTGGCATCGCCGGTGGGGACTCGGGGTCGATGCTCGGCATATTGTCGGCCAACCAGGTTCTGGCGCGCGCGGCGAATTCAGATACCGATTCGGTCATTTCGCCGCCGCCGCAAACACCCGGAGGTTGTGTTCCTCGGGCGTGCCGAACATGGAGCGGTACAACGTAATCCGCCTCAGATAGAGATGCAGGTCATGCTCCCAGGTGACACCGATGCCGCCGTGCATCTGCACACAACGCTGCACGATCTGGCCGCCCAGCTCGCCGACGTAGGACTTGGCGATGCTGGCCGACAGGCCCGCTCCGGGTGCCCGGGCGCCCACATCGGCGACCGCGGCGGCGGTGGTGGCGCGGCAAGCCTCGAGCCACATCTTCATGTCGGCGAACCCGTGTTTGAGTGCCTGATACGACGCCAAGGGACGGCCGAAGCTGTGCCGATCCAGCGCCCACTGAACAGTGAAGTCGAAGACGGTTTGCAGGATGCCGACCACCTCGGCGCACTGCAGCACCTGAGCGATCTGGCTCTGCCGGTCGATCAACGTGGCCGCTTCGCCGGCGGTGCCCACCGCTGCCGAGCCATCCACGATCACACCGTCGAAATCCACCCGCGCGTACTGCTTGACCAAGTCAATCGAAGGTTGGGGTGTGATGTTGACACCGGGCGCGTCGGTCGGCACCAGAAATTGGCGGATCCCGTCGTCGCTTCGCGCGACTACCAGCAGCACCGCGCTCTGCAGGCCGGCTTCGACCCGGTCCTTAGCGCCCTCGATGCGGTAACTGCGGCGGCTGGAGTCGGTGGGTGTCGCGGTGAGGGTCGGCTGCAGCGGCGTCCAGCCCCGGCGCGGCTCACAAACCGCCCATGATGCGACGGTATGGCCTGACACCAGCGCGTCAATCAAGTCAACGTGGGCGCCGGGTTGGGAGCACTCCACCAAGCCGGAAAGCACCGTGCTGACCGGATACAACGGCCCGGGCGCGACCGTCTTACCGAGCAGTTCGGCGATGGCGGCCAGATCCGCGACCCCATCCCCCGAGGCGCTGCCGCCGCCCAATTCTTCGGGAACCAGCAAACCCGTCCACCCGAGTTCGGCGGCCCGCCGCCACCATGACTGGTCGAAGGACGCCCCCGCGGCATGCAGTTCCCGGACATGACGCAGCGACGCTTCTTTTAGGAGAAATGCTTGGGCGGTGGAGGTAAAGAGTATCTTTTCGGGAGAGTCGACAGCGGTCATGACGGCGGCCGGACTATCCTCGGCCTTCCTTCGCCGCTACGAAGGGAGTCGTGGGAAAGGTATGGGTGGATGATCATCCGCCTGATCGGTCCTCGTTGGAGTTCGCTGCCGGCTCCGATGTTACCAATGGGCAATACCGTAAGAGATACCGGAGTTCAGTCGATAATGACGAGCGGTAGCCGTAATGGCTGAGACAAACGACGACGCGGCGGCGTCCAAAGCCGACGCAATGGCGTTGGCCGCCGAAGCCGAGGCCGAAGCGGCCGAGGCGGAGGCGCTGGCTGCTGCTGCGCGCGCCAAGGCCCGCGCCGCCCGGCTGCGGCGCGAAGCGCTCGCCGCCGGAGCCGCCTCGAACGATGACGCCGATGACGTGGATGACGTCGAAGACGAAGACGAAGACTACGAAGACGAAGAAGAGGACGAAGACTACGAGGACTACGAATCTGAGTATTACGACGAGGGCGAGGAATACGAAGAGGGCGAGGAGTACGAAGAGGCGGAGGGCTACAGCGAGGCAAAAGGCTACAGCGAGGCGGAAAACTACAGCGAGCATTTGGCCGTAGCGGCGCCCGCATCCCGGCGGGACCGACTGCGCAATTCGGTAGGGGTCCCCAAGTTGACCACCATCGCCAAAGTGGCGGCAATACTTCTCATCTTCGCCTTTGTCGGCATCAGTACCTATTTCGTGTGGCAGCACCATGATGCCGAAGACCGACAGCAGAAAGCCGCGGCATTCATCGCCGGCGCCAAACAAGGCGTCGTCAACATGACCTCGCTGGATTTCAAAAAAGCGAAGGACGACGTCCAGCGGGTCATCGACAGCTCCACCGGTGAATTTCGGGACGACTTCCAGCAGCGGGCAGCCGATTTCACGAAGGTGGTCGAGCAGTCCAAGGTGGTCACGGAGGGGACCGTAAACGCGGCGGCCGTCGAAACCATGGACGGGCATTCCGCGC
>JAVROZ010000712.1:0-6032 GCA_032162485.1 Mycobacterium sp. | reverse complement strand
GCTGGGGCTACCTTGGGGTACTGCTACTCATCTTCGGCTTCCCGGTGATCACCATGGACCGCATCGGCTTGGACTTCACCGCCATTGGGCATTTCGCGGCACTGCTGGTCGGCTTGGCGTTCTACCCCATGGCTCGCGAACGCAAGAGCAAGGGCACACCTTGGGATCCGGCCAAATACCCGGCCAAGCTCAAAGAGCTGTTCCGGCGCCCTAAGACACCGGAAGCCTCGGCGTGACGGTCTAGCTGCGGGTAGCGGTGACGTAGCCGAGCGAGGCGCGCATTCGCTCCATGCCGAATTCGGCGCGATCGTCGACCACGGCGGGGTTCAGTTCGCCACTGGCCAGGCGGGTAAAGAAGTCGACACCGACCGCGCGGACCAGCGGTTCAGCGAACGGATCATTGATCAGGGGATTGGCGCCCCTGCTGGCCAGCGCGCGTCCCACGGCAACGCCGGTCGCGGTCGCGCCCACGCTGGTCGCGAGGTCCCAGGTGTCCGTGTCAGTCCGTGCCATGTGTGCCCTCCACTCATCGCTGGACGCGAATGTAGCGACGGCTCCTGAATGTGTGCTGTGTGGAATGCTGGCAGTGATGCGGCATTACTACTCAGTAGACGCAATCCGTGACGCCGAAGCGCCGCTGTTGGCGAGTCAGCCCGATGGTGCGTTGATGAAGCGCGCGGCGTACGGCCTGGCCACCGCGATCATGCATGAGCTGACGGCGCGCACCGGCGGTGTGGCCGGCCGCCGGGTGTGCGCGGTAGTGGGCTCCGGCGACAACGGTGGCGACGCGCTGTGGGCCGCGACCTTTCTGTGCCGTCGCGGCGCGGCCGCCGACGCGATACTGCTCAAACCCGAACGCACGCACCGCAAGGCGCTGGCGGCTTTCCGGAAAGCGGGCGGCCGGATCGTCGAAAATGCCTCGGCGACAACCGATCTCGTCATCGACGGAGTGGTGGGTATCTCCGGTTCGGGAGCACTGCGTGCCGACGCGGCCCTGGTTTTCGTGGGTGCGGGCGGGATCTCGGTGGTCGCCGTCGACATCCCCAGCGGCATCGACGTGGCGACCGGGGCCATCACCGGCCCGGCCGTGCATGCCGCGCTCACGGTGACCTTCGGTGGCCTCAAACCGGTGCACGCGCTGGCCGACTGCGGACGCGTCGAGCTCGTCGACATCGGGCTCGATCTGCCCGACGGCGAGGTCCAGAGCTTCGAGGCCGCCGACGTGCTGGCGCGGTGGCCGATTCCCGGTGCCCGTGACGACAAGTACACCCAGGGCGTCACCGGTGTGCTGGCCGGATCGTCGACGTATCCGGGCGCTGCCGTGTTGTGTACCGGTGCGGCCGTCGCGGCGACCTCCGGCATGGTCCGCTACGCCGGCAGCGCCAATCACGATGTGCTTGCGCACTGGCCGGAGGTCATCGCCTCACCCACCCCGGGATCGGCCGGACGGGTGCAGTCCTGGGTCGTCGGGCCCGGGCTGGGCACCGACGAAGCCGGCGCCGCCGCCCTGTGGTTCGCGCTGGAAACCGACCTGCCGGTACTGGTCGACGCCGACGGGCTGACCATGCTGGCGGCCCACCCCGATCTGGTGGCCGACCGCACCGCCCCCACTGTGCTGACGCCGCACGCCGGGGAGTTCGCCCGGCTGGCGGGGGCGAAGCCCGGAGACGACCGGGTCGGAGCTGTCCGGCGGCTCGCCGACACGTTCGGGGCCACCGTGCTACTCAAGGGCAACGTCACCGTCATCGCCGATCCCGGTGGTCCGGTCTACCTGAACCAGGCGGGGCAGTCCTGGGCCGCCACCGCCGGATCGGGTGACGTGCTGTCCGGGATGATCGGCGCGCTGCTGGCGTCGGGCCTGCCTGCCGCCGAGGCGGCCGCGGCGGCGGCGTTCGTGCACGTGCGTGCTGCGGCGCTGTCGGCCGCCGACCCCGGACCCGGCGATGCGCCGACGTCGGCGTCAGGGATCCTGCACCACATTCGGGCCGCCCTGGCCGCCTTATAAGTTTCCAGCCCTTTTCAGCCCCTAACGAAAGGTTCCACCGTGACCCTCAGCCACCCGTCCGTGCCCGCGCACTCGATCGCCCCCGCGTACACCGGACGAATGTTCACCTCGCCGATACCGGCGCTGCGGATGCCCGAGGAGTCGATGGACCCTGAGGCCGCTTACCGCTTCATCCACGACGAACTGATGCTCGATGGGAGTTCGCGGCTGAACCTGGCCACCTTCGTCACCACCTGGATGGACCCAGAGGCCGGCAGATTGATGGCCGAGACGTTCGACAAGAACATGATCGACAAGGACGAATACCCGGCGACCGCGGCCATCGAGCAGCGCTGCGTCTGCATGGTGGCCGACCTCTTCCACGCCGAGAACCTGCGCGACGACGACCCCATGAGCGCCATCGGGGTGTCCACCATCGGCTCCAGCGAGGCGGTCATGTTGGGCGGGCTCGCGCTGAAATGGCGCTGGCGGCAGCGGGTCGGTAAGGGGTGGGAGGGCCGGACGCCGAACTTGGTGATGGGTTCCAACGTGCAGGTGGTGTGGGAGAAGTTCTGTCGTTACTTCGACGTTGAACCGCGCTATCTGCCGATGGAGGAGGGGCGCTACATCATCACTCCCGAACAGGTCATCGACGCGGTCGACGAGGACACCATCGGGGTGGTCGCGATCCTGGGCACCACCTACACCGGCGAACTGGAACCGGTCGCCGAAATCTGTGCGGCGCTGGACAAGCTGGCCGCAGGCGGGGGTGTGGATGTCCCAGTGCACGTCGACGCCGCCAGCGGGGGCTTCGTGGTGCCCTTCCTGCACCCGGAACTGAAGTGGGACTTTCGGCTGCCCCGGGTGGTCTCGATCAACGTCAGCGGCCACAAGTACGGGCTGACCTACCCGGGCATCGGGTTCGTCGTGTGGCGCAGCGCCGAGCACCTGCCCGAGGAGCTGGTCTTCCGGGTCAACTATCTGGGCGGCGATATGCCGACCTTCACGCTGAACTTCTCCCGCGCGGGAAACCAGGTCGTGGGCCAGTACTACAACTTCCTGCGGCTGGGCCGCGACGGCTACACCAAGGTGATGCAGTGCCTGTCGCAGACCGCGCGGTGGCTGGGTGAGCAGTTACGCGTGGGGGAGCATGCCGAGCTGATCACCGACGGCAGCGCCATCCCGGTGGTCGCCTTCCGGTTGGCCAAGGACCGTGGGTACACCGAGTTCGACCTCTCCCACGAGCTGCGCGGCTACGGCTGGCAGGTGCCCGCCTACACCATGCCCGACAACGCCACCCACGTGTCCGTGCTGCGCATCGTCGTGCGCGAAGGACTGTCCGCCGACCTGGCCCGTGCGTTGCACGACGACGCCGTCAAAGCGCTGGGGTCGTTGGACAAGCTCAAGCCTGGTGGACACTACGAAGCGGAGCACTTCGCGCACTAGCCTGGGGCGCCCGGGCGGCGCTCTGGGACAATGGGTGCCGTGGCCGTTACCCCGATTTCTCTGACACCGGGTGTCCTCGCCGAGGCCGTCGTTGACCTGGGCGCCATCGGGCACAATGTGCGCGTACTGCGGGAGCACGCCGGAAACGCGCAGGTCATGGCCGTCGTCAAGGCCGACGGTTACGGTCACGGGGCGACGCGTGTCGCGTACGCCGCCGTCGCCGCCGGTGCCGCCGAACTCGGCGTCGCCACCGTCGACGAGGCGTTGGCATTGCGTGCCGACGGCATTGCCGAGCCGGTGCTGGCCTGGCTGCACCCACCCGGCTTCGACTTCGGACCCGCGCTGCTGGGCGACGTCGAAATCGCGGTCTCCTCGGTGCGCCAGCTCGAGGAACTGCTCGATGCGGTGCACCGGACCGGCACGCGGGCCACCGTCACGGTCAAGGTGGATACCGGACTGAACCGCAACGGCGTGGCTCCGGCCGACTACCCAGCCATGCTGACCGCGCTCCGTGCGGCCGTCGCGGACGAGAAGATACGCCTGCGCGGGCTCATGTCGCACATGGTGTTCGCCGATGCACCCGAAGAATCCATCAATGACGTGCAGGCCCAGCGGTTCCGCGAAATGCTGGCCTACGCGCGCGAGGAGAAGGTCGATTTCGAAGTGGTGCACCTGTCGAACTCGTCGGCAACGATGGCGCGTCCCGACCTGACCTTCGACCTGGTGCGCCCGGGTATCGCGGTGTACGGACTGAGCCCGGTTCCTGCGCTGGGCGACATGGGGCTGATACCGGCAATGACCGTGAAATGTCCTGTTGCACTGGTGAAGTCGATCAGCGCGGGGGATGGCGTTTCCTACGGGCACACCTGGATCGCGCCCCGCGACACCAACCTGGCGCTGCTGGGAATCGGCTATGCCGACGGTGTGTTCCGCTCGCTGGGCGGACGGCTGGAGGTGCTCATCAACGGTCGGCGTCGACCTTCAGTGGGGCGGGTCTGCATGGATCAGTTCATGGTCGACCTGGGACCTGGGCAACCCGACGTGGCCGAAGGCGACGAAGCGATCCTGTTCGGAGCGGGCAGTCACGGCGAGTCCACCGCCCAGGACTGGGCCGATCTGGTCGGCACCATCCACTACGAAGTGGTTACCAGCGTCCGAGGGCGCATCAGCAGGACCTACCGTGAGGCGCAGACTGGTGAGTCCTGACCAAACCCATCATTTCCTCAAGGGGAGTCAGAAGGGCAAGGCATGGCTGGCGGGTGGCGCTGGGCTGACCGCCGTCGCCACCCTCGTGGGCGCCTCGGCCCGCAAGACGATCATCGAACGAAGCGCTGCGGGTGAAGATCCCTGGGCCAATGAGGATTTCGAGCGGCTGGACAGCGATCGCAGCCACGTCGTGACGACCTCCGACGGGGTTCCGCTGACGGTGCGCGAGGCCGGTCCGGTGGACGCCCCGCTGACCGTCGTCTTCGCCCACGGATTCTGTCTGCGCATGGGCGCCTTCCACTTTCAGCGGGCCCGGCTCGGTGAGGTTTTCGGCCAGCAGGTGCGCATGGTCTTCTATGACCAGCGTGGGCACGGCCAGTCCGGTGAAGGTGAGCCCGAGTCCTACACGCTGAGCCAGCTGGGCCAGGACCTGGAAACCGTGCTGCAGGTGACAACGCCGGATGGGCCGATCGTCTTAGTCGGCCATTCGATGGGCGGTATGACGGTGATGTCGCATGCCCGGCAATTCCCCGACCAGTATGGGCACCGGATCGTGGGTGCCGCGCTGCTCTCGTCGGCCGCCGAAGGGGTCGCCCGCTCACCGCTGGGCGCGTTCCTGAAAAACCCGGCGCTGGATGCCGTTCGGTTCACCGCCAAGTCAGCGCCACGGCTGATGCACCGCGGACGCAATGTCTCCCGCTCGCTGATCGGGCCGATCCTGCGCGCCGCATCCTTCAGCGACCTGCAGGTCAGCCGCAGCCTGGATGCGTTCTCGCAGCGAATGATGAACGGCACCCCGATCGCCACCCTGGTGGGCTTCTTGCGCGCACTGGAGATGCACGACGAAACCGCCGGATTGTGGACGCTGCTGAAGGTCCCGACCCTGATCGCGTGTGGTGACCACGACCTGTTGACCCCGGACGAGTACTCGAGGTTGATGGCGACCTCGCTGCCGAAATCTGAACTGGTCATCGTTTCCGGGGCCAGCCATCTGGCGCTGTTGGATAAGCCCGAGGCCATCAACGACGGGCTGATCCGGCTGATCGAACGGGTACAGCCGGACCAGACGCCCTCGCGGTACCGGCGACTTGAGCAACGGTTGCGGAAGCGGTTGCGGCGTGGTTGAGCACCAGACCGGACACCACGGCGGCGACCCGCTGGGCCCGGCTCCGCCGCGTTTGCGATCGCCGCGGACGCTGGAACGCGTCGAGGACACGGTCGCACTGGGATCCCGGCTGGGTGAGCAGCTGCGCGCGGGTGACGTGGTGGTGCTCTCTGGTCCGCTCGGCGCCGGAAAGACGGTGCTGGCCAAGGGAATTGCGGTTGCGATGGATGTCGAAGGCCCGGTGACGTCGCCGACCTATGTGCTGGCGCGGGTGCATCGGGCGCGGCAGGC
>JAVROZ010000711.1:0-3080 GCA_032162485.1 Mycobacterium sp. | reverse complement strand
ACGGTCGCAGCGTTCACCCTGGACCCGACGATTGCTGCGCCGATGGCAAACGTCGCCGAGTACGCGTTTGAGGGTCGGTTCGAGGACTGGGCACAGGACGCGCGCTTCTTCGAATACACGAAAGCCGCCGATCCCATCGGCTCGGGCCACACACCCAGGATCCCGGTCGCGCGGTTCGACGCGGACCTGTATCGCGACCAGCCCACCGGCGTGATTCCGCTGGACCTGTCCAAAGACCTCGGCATCACGACCGGCGCCGCCACCAGCCCCGCGCTACTGGCCAACTTTGTGCGGATCCGGGCGGGCGAGCAGATCGACACCAGCCCCAACGCCACCTCACAGCTCTACTACGTGCTGTACGGGCGCGGCATGGCGGCAGTCGGCGGTCGGCTGATTCGATGGGAAAAGGGCGACTTCCTCACCCTGCCCGCCGGTGCGCCGGCGGTGTTCTATGCGGATCGCGATGCCGACGGCGACGCGGCGATGTACTGGGTGCACGACGAGCCAATGCTGCGTTACCTTGGCGTCCGGGCCACCGAGCCCAGGTTCCGTCCGACTAAATTCCGCCGTGCGGACGCGGTCGCCGAACTCGAAAACATCGCGTCACGCCCGGGCGCCAACAGCAAGAACCGGGTCAGCGTCTTGCTGGCCAACGCCGCGCAGGAGCAGACGCTGACGGTGACGCACGTGCTGTGGGCAATGTTTGGGGTGCTGCCGCCCGGTCAGGAGCAGCGCCCGCACCGCCACCAGTCCGTGGCGCTGGACCTGATCTTGGACGCCCAGCCCGGCTGTTACACGCTGCTGGGCACCCGCCTCGACGATCACGGCGAGATCGCCGACCCTATCCGGGTGGATTGGCAGGCAGGCGGGGCCTTCACCACGCCGCCAGGCATGTGGCATGCCCACTACAACGAGTCCGAGGCTCCCGCGCACCTGATCCCCGTGCAGGACGCCGGGCTGCACACCCACTTGCGCAGTCTGGACATGCAGTTCGGCGCGCGCTGATCCATTGTCAGGCTTGGGCTTTGGCTCGTGACCGGCGGATCAGCAGAATCACCCTGACGATCAGGAAGACGATGGCCACTCCCATCATCATGGACGACAGCGCATAGGCGCCGTAGGCATTGCCGCGGTTGTAGCGGTCGTTGACCAACAGCGTGAGTGTCTGCGTACTGCCGGCCAGGTTGGAGGACACCATGATGACTCCGCCGAACTCACCGAGCGTTCGTGCGACGGTGAGCACCACGCCGTAGGTCAAGCCCCATCGAATCGAGGGAAACGTGACACGCCAAAAGGTCTGCCACCAAGTGGAACCCAGCGTTGCCGCCGCCTGTTCCTGTTCGGTGCCCACCTCGAGCAGCACCAGTTGAACCTCGCGCACGATGAACGGCAGGGTAGCGAACAGACTGACCAGCACGATACCGGGGACACCGTAGATGATCTTGATTCCCGTATCGCGTTCGATGAACCCCAGCGCCCCCGCCGATCCCCAGGCCGAGATCATCGCCACGCCGACGATGATGGGCGACACCGCGAATGGCAGGTCGACGATCGCCTGTAGCGCACCCTTTCCTGGAAATCGGTTGCGGGCGAGCAACATTGCGGTCGTCACACCGAATATCACGTTCAGCGGAATCACGATCGCCACCACCAGCAGCGACAAATGCAGGGCGGAGATCGCCGCTGGAGTGGTGATCCACGCGTAGAACTGGTGAAAACCGGGCCGGAAAGTCCGATACAGAACCAAAAAAACCGGGACAACCAGCATCACCAGCAGGTAACCGGAGGCTACGTAACGCACGACGTAGCGAGTCCACGACGTGTGCGTCACTTCAAGCGCTCCTCGCGTCTGGCCGCGCGACCACCGAAGATGCGCAGCGCGTAGAGCACAGTGAACGAAATGGTCAACAGCACTATGGATACCGCAGCAGCGGAGGGACGGTCGTCGTTCTCGATCAGACTTCGAATCCACTGCGACGACACCTCGGTCTTACCCGGAACAGCGCCACCGATCGTGATCACCGAGCCGAACTCACCGATGCACCGCGAGAAAGCCAGGCCCGCACCGGACATCACCGCCGGTACCAGCGACGGCAGCACGATCGAGGTGAACACCTTGACGTCGCCGGCCCCCAGTGATGCCGCGGCTTCTTCGACTTCCAGGTCAATTTCACGCAGCACCGGTTGAACGGCCCGGATCACGAACGGCAGCGTCACGAACGCCAGCGCCATCGCCACACCCGGCGGGGTGTGTTGCAAATGCAGGCCCATGGGACTGTGCGGGCCGTACAGTGCCAACATCACCAGGCTGGTGACGATGACCGGTAGCGCGAAGGGCAGATCAATGATTGAGTCCAGCAAGCCTTTCCACGCGAACTCGTCGCGCACCAGCATCCAGGCGACCAGCACACCGAACACCACGTCCACGACGGTGACCACGACGGAAATGATCAGCGTTACCTTGAACGACTCAAGCGCCGTATGCGAGGTCACGGCCAACCAGAAGTGCTCCCATCCGCTGCCGACGGCCTGCCAGGCAATTGCGGCAACCGGCAATAGCACAATCACCGACAGCCACAAGCTGACCACGCCGATCCGAAGGGGTAAGCCGCCCGGCGGTTTTGGCAGCGGAATGCGCGATTGCGCGCTGGGCGGGTCGTCACTGGGCGCGGTGCCTGCGAGAGTTCCCGAAACGGGAGATAGGGCGGTCACTGGACGGCCTGAAGATAAATTTTGGTGATTGTGCCGTTGCCCTTGTCGAACAACTGCGAATCGACCTTGCCCCAGCCACCGAGGTCGGCAATGGTCCACAGTTTCACCGGTACCGGGAATTGATCCCGGAAGTCGTTGGCGACGGCGGGATCCACCGGACGGAATCCGGCCTGCGCCCACAAGCGCTGCGCCACCGCCGTGTACTGGAAATTCTTAAACGCGATGACGGCCGCCAGGTGCTGGCTGGTGGTCAGCACCGCAATCGGGTTCTCGATCTTGAAGGTCTGAGCCGGATTGATGTGTTCGACCGGTTGACCCTGCCGCTCAATGGAAAAGGCTTCGTTCTCATAGCTGAGCAACACGTCGCC
>JAVROZ010000710.1:0-2802 GCA_032162485.1 Mycobacterium sp. | reverse complement strand
CCCGGTGGTGGCGACCCGCTGCGCCCGGCTACGCCGCGCTTGCGATCGCCCGTCCGGTGGTGGCGACCCGCTGCGCCCGGCTACGCCGCGCTTGCGATCGCCCGTCCGGTGGTGGCGACCCGCTGCGCCCGGCTACGCCGCGCTTGCGATCGCCGGTCCGGTGGGCTCAGCGATTACGCAACGTCGCCAATGCCTTGTCGGCGTGAGTGTCCATGCTGATCTCGCTGGAGATCACGTCGAGCACCTTGCGGTCCGTGTCGATGACGAACGTGGTTCGCTTGACCGGCATCAACTTGCCGAACAGTCCGCGCTTCACGCCGAACTGGGTTGCAACCGTGCCTTCGGTGTCCGACAGCAGTGGATAGTCGAAATTTTGTGTGTCGGCGAATTTGGCCTGCTTTTGGACGGGATCGGTGCTGATACCTACCCGATTGGCGCCGATGGCGGCGAATTCGGACGCCAGGTCGCGGAAGTGGCAGGCTTCCTTGGTGCAGCCCGGCGTCATGGCCGCCGGGTAGAAAAACAGCACCACGGGGCCGTCTGAAAGCAGGTCGCTGAGTTTGCGCGGCGTTCCGGTCTGATCGGGAAGCTCGAAGTCGGCCACGGTGTCACCAGTTTTCATGGTCGCCACGCTACGCGGACAGTTGCGGCGTCTCCGGGCCCACCTGCCGGCCGCGAGCGTAGCCCGCCCAGCGCACCCATCTGGTTGGATGGTGCGGTGCACGCCAACCTCGCAGCCACGACGACGCGGCAAGATTTCCGTGTGTTGGCAGCCGAGCACCGGGTGGTCCCGGTGACTCGCAAAGTATTGGCCGACAGTGAGACTCCGCTCTCGGCGTACCGCAAGCTTGCCGCCAGCCGCCCCGGCACTTTTCTGCTCGAGTCGGCCGAGAATGGCCGGTCGTGGTCGCGCTGGTCGTTCATCGGCGCGGGGGCACCGACAGCTTTGACCGTGCGGGACGGGCAGGCCGTGTGGCTGGGGACGGCGCCGAAGGACGCACCCACCGGAGGCGACCCGCTGGACGCGCTGCGCGCCACTCTGGAGGTGCTGGCTACCGCCGACCCGAGCCTGTCTCAGCCGGGGTTTCCGCCGCTTTCCGGTGGCATGGTCGGATTCTTCGCCTACGACATGGTGCGGCGTCTTGAGCGTTTGCCCGACTTGGCCGTAGACGACCTGCAACTGCCGGACATGCTGCTGTTGCTCGCCACCGACGTTGCCGCCGTTGACCACCATGAAGGCACCATCACCCTGATCGCCAATGCGGTGAACTGGAACGGCACCGACGAGCGGGTGGACTGGGCCTACGACGACGCGGTCGCGCGTCTCGATGTGATGACCGCGGCACTGGGTCAGCCGCTGCCGTCCACCGTTGCCACGTTCACCAAACCCGAGCCGCGCCATCGTTCTCAGCGCACGGTCGAAGAGTACGGAGCGATCGTCGAGTATCTGGTGGAGCAGATTGCGGCGGGGGAAGCCTTCCAGGTGGTGCCGTCGCAGCGTTTCGAGATGGACACCGATGTCGATCCGATCGACGTGTACCGCATGCTGCGGGTGACCAACCCGAGCCCGTACATGTATCTCTTGCAGATACCCAGTACTGTTGGCACGGTTGACTTTTCGATCGTCGGCTCCAGTCCTGAGGCATTAGTCACCGTGCAGGAAGGTCGGGCGACAACGCACCCGATCGCCGGAACGCGGTGGCGGGGAGAGAACGACGAAGAAGATGTTCTGCTGGAAAAAGAGCTGCTGGCCGACGAGAAGGAACTCGCCGAGCACCTGATGCTGGTCGACCTCGGCCGCAACGACCTCGGCCGGGTCTGTACGCCCGGCACCGTCCGCGTCGAGGACTACAGCCACATCGAACGCTATAGCCACGTCATGCACCTGGTGTCGACGGTTTCGGGGCTGCTCGCCCAGGGTCAGACCGCCCTGGACGCGGTGACCGCCTGTTTTCCGGCCGGCACCCTGTCGGGCGCGCCGAAGGTGCGGGCCATGGAGCTGATCGAGGAAGTCGAGCAGACTCGTCGTGGGCTGTACGGCGGTGTGGTGGGTTACCTCGACTTCGCCGGCAACGCCGACTTCGCGATCGCCATTCGCACCGCGTTGATGCGCGATGGCAAGGCGTATGTCCAGGCCGGCGGCGGCGTCGTCGCCGATTCCAATGGGCCCTACGAATACAACGAGGCGAGAAATAAGGCGCGGGCAGTGTTGAACGCGATCGCTGCTGCCGAGACTCTCGCGACTCCGGATTTCAGCGTGGAACCGTGATTCGCGATGGTGATCGGCGCGGTCGATTTGCGGTCAGGATCGCCCAGTTGTTGCTGGTGGTTGGCGCGGGTGCGCTGTGGGGCGCATCGCGGCTGACGTGGGTGGTCATCCGCTCCTTCGACGGGTTGGGGCCGCCGAAGGAGGTCGCGCTGTCGGGCGCGTCGTGGTCGAGCGCGCTGCTCCCGTTGGCGATTGTCGATCTGGCCGCCGCTGTCGCGGTGCTGGCCGTGCGCGGCTGGCAACTGCGTGCACTCGCCGCGTTAATAGCAGCCGCGAGCTTTGCGATCGGCTATCTGGGAGTCAGCCTGTGGGCTATTCCAGATGTTGCCGCGCGCGGAGCGGATCTTGCGCATATCCCGATGGCGACGCTGGTCGGCAGTGCGCGCCAGTATGCGGGAGCGGCACTGGCGGTGGCGGCCGCCGTATGCACGTTGGCCGCCGCGGCGTTGTTGATGCGCTCGGCGTCGGCTGTCGGCACAGCGCGCTCGAGCAGTACGAGATACTTGGCGCCCGCCGCTCGCCGCTCTGTGGCG
>JAVROZ010000709.1:0-4463 GCA_032162485.1 Mycobacterium sp. | reverse complement strand
GCGGGACTGCTTCGAGCCGTTCGCGTCAATTTACGACGCCTGGAAGGTGGAGTCGCTGCGCACCGAATGGTGGCAGTCATGTCGGCTTCCGGTGAATTGGAAGCTGGCGACGGCAGCATTCATGGAGGGCTACCACGTCCCCCAGACCCATCCACAACTGCTACCGTCGGCCCAGCCCAACACATCTCGCGCATCCTCAGGCCCACCGGGCCTTGTTCAGACCATCCTTTATTTCATGCGGACGCTCGGTGAAGGTATGGCCGGCATGACGCACGAGAACGATGTTCGCATCGCCGAAGGTCTGCAGGACATGGAGCTGCCGGCCGATCCGACTGAGGCGATGGCGGTCTGGAAGAGCACATTGAACGATGCTGTGGTCCACTGGCATCGAGCACGAGGCTGTGACATGCCCGATCTCAACGACTTGCAGCGGCGCGGCATTGTCGACGCGATCGGGTTCTGCTTCCCGCACTACTTTCTCCTCCCGCAATACAGCAGCGCCTCGTCCTACCGGATCCGTCCGCTCGGGCCGGAGGAGACGCTCTTCGAGATCTGGTCGTTAACCCGCATCCCACCGGACCAGATCACGGGCAAGCCGACGCCACCGGAGCCGATGGCGCCAGACGACCCGCGCTGGCCGCCGATTCCTGCACAGGACTTCTCCAATCTGCCAAAGCAGCAAAAAGGGCTGCATTCCAAAGGGTTTGACTTCATGAGATTGTCCAGCCGAATCGAAGGACTGATCTCGAACTTCGAACGCGTCGTCGACGGTTTCCTCGCCGGACTGCCCTACGAGGCGCTGGTGCCGGCGATTCAGAAGACCAACACAACCATCGATGTCCCGATCGTAGATCTGGGATTCACCGCGGGTGTCGGTTCTGATGCCGGTTTCGGGTCAGGAGAGGCGGCGCGATGAGCATCGTCAACTGGGATCACTCGGTCGACCTGATCATCGCCGGCAGCGGCGGCGGCGGGATGGTGGCCGGGCTGGCCGCACTGGACTGCGGGCTTGAGCCGCTGATCGTCGAAAAGCAGGCTCTGGTCGGCGGCTCGACGGGATTGTCCGGCGGCATCGTGTGGCTGCCCAACAACCCGCTGATGCGAGCCGACGGCATCGCCGACTCGCACGAAGACGGCCTGGCCTATCTGGCGGACGTGGTTGGTGACATCGGTGCGGCATCTTCCCCCGCGCGCCGCGAAATGTTCCTCACCGCGGGCTACGAGATGATTAACTTTCTGGTCCGCAAGGGGGTCCGGCTGATCCGATGCGCCGGCTGGAGCGACTACTACCCGAACCACAAGGGCGGCAACGAAGCTGGGCGCGCCGTCGAAGGAATCCCTTTCGACGCAGCCGAACTGGGCACCTGGCGCGATAAAGTACAGCCGTCCCTGGCCAAGAACTACGGGTATGTGGTGCTGACCAACGAGCTGCGCTCGGTCCAGTACTTCAACCGTGCCCCGCGTGCCTTCGCAGTCGCGACAAAGGTTTTCGCGCGCACCAACGCCGCGAAAATCGCGCGCCGGCAGATCCTCACGAACGGCGCATCGTTGATCGGTCAGATGCTGAAAGTAATGATCAGTCTGAGTGACGGCCAACCGCCGCTGTGGATCAATGCCGCTATGAACGATCTCATTGTCGAGGACGGGCGGGTCGTGGGCGCACGAATCACCCGCGACGGCACTGTGCTGCAGGTCGAGGCCCGCAAGGGAGTCCTACTGGCTGCTGGGGGTTTCGGTCACAACGCCGACATGCGTCGCCAATACAGCGGCGATCAGCCCAATGACGCGAAGTGGTCGATCGCCAACGCCGGAGACACCGGTGAAGTGCTGCAGACGGCGATGCGCCTGGGTGCGAAGACTGACTTGCTCGACGAAGCCTGGTGGTTACCTTCGGTTTTCATCGCCAACGGCGGCGCGGCCGCCGCGTCGCTCGGGTCGGGACGACAGCGACCCGGTGCCATCTACGTAGACTCGACCGGCCGGCGGTTCTGCAACGAGTCGAACTCCTACGTCGAAGTCGGCAAAGCGATGTACGCCAATAAGGCGGTGCCCTGCTGGATGATCTTCGACGACGGTTACGTGCGTAGATACGTGACGAGCACCAACCCGTTGAAGCGCAATCAAAACCTGCCGCCCGAGCTGATCGAAAGTGGAGCCGTCAAACGAGCTGAGACGCTCGGTGAGCTGGCCCGCCAGATCGACCTTCCCGTCGACGAGCTGGTCCGGACTGTGCAGCGATTCAACACGTTCGCGGCCAAGGGCCTGGATCCCGATTTCGGGCGCGGGCAGTCCGCGTACAACGATTGTCTCGGAGACCCCGGGTACAAACCGAACGCCGCGGTGGGCCCGCTGGACCGGGCGCCGTACTACGCGACGCGGGTTCTCCCTGCCGATGTTGGGACATGTGGTGGTGTGATCACCGATGAACACGCACGGGTTCTCGATGAGCAGGACCGGGTGATCGAGGGTCTCTACGCGACGGGCAATACCACCGCGACGGTCATGGGCCGGAAGTATCCAGGTGCCGGTGCGAGCATTGCGAACACGATGGTGTTCGGCTACGTCGCAGCGCGCCATGCGGCCGGCCGCAAGGTCGCCGGAGAGATGAGCCGTTAAGAGCTTTCAGACCACCGAGCGTGACTGCAGCGTCACGCTGGCGGGGTTTCGGTTTCGTCGCGGCCGATGAAGTCGCGTGGCTTCATGCCCGATTGCATCAGCTCGGAGCGCCGCGCCTGAACATCGGTGGCCGCGCCCACCATGTTGGTCAGGATGTGGCTGACTTGCAGGTGCACCCGCATCCCCATCAGTTCCCAGGCCCGCTTCACGTTGTTCTTCACCGCCATCAGGGTGGTCAGCGGGATTTGTGCGATCTTGCGCGCCATCTCCTCGACGGTGTCCTCGAGGTCTTCTCTTGGCACCACCTTGTTGAGCAGACCCCAATCGAGGGCTTGCTCGGCGGACAGCGTCGGGGCCAACAGCAGCCAGTCCATGGTGCGATGCCAGTTCATCAGTAACCACGGTTCGATCATGGTGTGCCCGCCGGGCTCGCCAAGGCTCTGGGCAAGCGGCATCTGGAAATACGCGTCATCGGACGCGACACAGAAGTCGGTCAGCAGGCCGAGGTATATCCCGCCGCCCATGCAGTAGCCATGTATTTGGGAGATCGTCGGTTTGGGAAATTCCCACAGATACAGGGTCGGCCACAGAAACAGGTCGGCGGTGCCTTTGTACAGGTCCTCGAACGTGTTTCCGAAGTCTGGGTAGGGGTTTTCGTCCGGACCCCAACGCGCCACGTGTCCACCGCAGAAGCCCTTGCCGTTGGCCTTGAGGATGACGACCTTGATTTCCTTGTCACGGTCGGCCTCGTGCAGACATTCGTCGACTTCGGTAACCAGTACGGAGTCTTTGGTGTTGGCCTTGTCGACTCGGTTGAGCACAATCCGCGCAATCGGTGGTTCGCGCTCATAGATGACCGCTTCGAGGACGCGCCGCTCCATTGGCGTTACGTTACCGGCAGGCACTGTCTTATAACGAGCGGGCGATCATCCACTGCACGATTTCGCTTGCGCCGTCGAAAGATACCCGAACCTCCTCGGCGCGGTGGAGCATTGACAAACCGCGCGCTATTCATGAAGGGAATTGCGGCGCAGGATTTCTCAGCTTCGTTGACCACCTGCAACGAAGAGGATACCGATCGGCCCGCGGCCCTCGGCGTCGGCAACCAGGTCGGGTCCCGCGAACGCGGTGGCTCGGGCAGTGCACTCAAGATCGGAAACGTCGGGAGATCCGGCCCGAAACCTCCCGGCCACGGCGAGCGGGCCAGAGTGCCGCGAACCTCGCCTCAGGGAAGGTTCCACCCATCGACCGCGCGGTCCGAAGCCCCTTACCGCTCGTCCCACCCCGACAGTCCTCATCCGTGGCTGCCAGGCCTTTCCCGACTTGGCACTACTGGCAGGTTTGATTCAGGACACGGCCGGGTACGGCAATTACAGGCATTATCAAAAACGCGAGTGGCCACCACGTGTCGCCTTTTCTGGCCATGCAGTTCAGACGCGTGCCGGGGGCCGAGATTGGAATCGGGGACGTCGCTTCCATAGGGTCCTTGTAGGGGTGAGAAATGACTATCAAGCAGTTGGCTGCGGGCGTAGCGATCACCGCTGCGCTATGCATTACCGCGAATAATCCACTTGGCGTTTCGGCCATCGGTATAGGTGCCGGCGTCGCTAACGCGCAGCCGGATGCGCCACTTCCGCTGAAGCCCGGCGGAGGCGGCGGAGGCGGCGGTGGCGGTGGTGGCGGTGGCGGTGGTGGCCACGGCGGCGGTGGCGGTGCACCCGCACCAGGTGGTGGTGGTGGGGGCGGCCACGGCGGACCCGCGGGTGCCGGTGGCGGCGGCGGTGGCGGTGGACCCGCGCCGGGCGCCGGCGGTGGCGGCGGCCACGGCGGCGGTGGCGGTGCACCCG
>JAVROZ010000708.1:0-4048 GCA_032162485.1 Mycobacterium sp. | reverse complement strand
GATCTCCGACATCGTCCACATCGCCAGCGGGCTTCCCCGAACCTCGGACGTTCACGATGCGCGTCGCCCGGCTGCTGGCCGACCGGGCCGGCGAGTTCGACGTCATACATGACAATCAGAGCCTGGGAACCGGTCTACTCTCCATCGCCGACGCCGGGATGCCGGTGGTGGCCACCGTCCACCACCCCATCACGCGTGACCGCTTGCTTGATCTCGCCGCTGCGCGGTGGTGGCGGAAACCGTTGGTGCACCGTTGGTATGGATTTTCCAACATGCAAAAACAGGTGGCGCGCCAGATCCCAGATTTGCTGACGGTCTCGTCGTCGTCTTCCGCGGACATCGTTACCGACTTCGACGTCTCGCCCAACCAACTGCACGTGGTGCCGTTGGGTGTGAATACCGAACTGTTCAAGCCGAGTGCGTTTCCCCGGCAACCTGGCCGGGTGATGGCGATCGCCAGCGCAGACACTCCGCTCAAGGGCGTCAGTACGCTGCTGCACGCCGTCGCGAAGCTTCGTACCAGCCGCGACCTCGAGTTGCGGTTGGTCGCCCGGGTGGAAACCAACGGTCCCACCCACAAGCTCATCGCGGAACTGGGGATCTCCGACATCGTCCACATCGCCAGCGGGCTTCCCGATGCCGAGCTCGCCGCATTGTTCGCATCCGCGGAAGTAGCGTGCATTCCCTCTCTCTACGAAGGGTTTTCGCTGCCGGCGGTGGAAGCGATGGCGAGCGGCACCCCGATCGTCGCCAGTCGGGTCGGCGCGCTGCCCGAAGTCCTTGGGACAGATGGTGCCTGCGCCGAACTGGTGGCGCCCGCCGATGTAGACGCACTGACCCAGGCACTCGGGCGGCTGCTCGATTCGCCCGAGAAGCGCCGCAGCCTGGGCGCCGCCGGACGGGCACGCGCGGTCAACGTGTTCAGCTGGGAAGCGGTTGCAGCTCAAACCGTGCGAGTTTACCGACGGGCGATCGCACGCCGGGCCGGTGCGGAAGGCGAGTCGCAATGCTGACGGTTGATTTCGACCGGCTAGGCATCGGCCCCGCAACAACGGTGATCGACGTGGGTTGCGGCGCCGGCAGGCACGCCTTCGAAGCGTATCGGCGTGGTGCCGATGTTGTCGCCTTCGACCAAGATGCCGCCGAACTGCGTTCGGTGGAGACCATCCTGCGTGCGATGGCCGAGACCGGCGAGGCGCCCCAGGGGGCATCAGCGAAGGTGGTTCGTGGCGATGCGCTCAACCTGCCCTACGCCAATGAGACGTTTGACTGCGTCATCGCGTCGGAAATCCTGGAGCATGTCCCGGCAGACGACGCCGCCATCGCCGAACTGATCCGGGTGCTCAAAGTCGGTGGCACTCTGGCGGTTAGCGTGCCGCGATGGTTTCCCGAGCGGGTCTGCTGGTTACTGTCCGACGAGTACCACAGCAACGAGGGCGGCCACGTACGCATTTACCGGGCCAGTGCCCTACGTGACAAGATCACAAGCCGTGGAATGAAATTCACGCACACGCATCACGCGCATGCACTGCACTCCGCGTTCTGGTGGCTGAAATGCGCAGTCGGACCATCAAACAACGATCATCCCGCGGTTAGCGCGTACCACAAGCTTTTGGTGTGGGACCTGATGCAGCGGCCGAAGATAACGCAGCTGGCCGAGACGGCACTCAATCCGCTGGTGGGCAAGAGCGTGGCTCTGTATTTCACCAAGTCGCTGGCAGCGAAAACGTCTCCGTCACCGAAGTATTCAGTTGCATCGGGATAACGCGCCGGCCGTCGCAGGTGTCTTGACACCCGAGCAGTGCCGGCAGACCGCGCTTTCCATTGCCGCCGCGCAGGAACCGTCGGGCGCCCTTCCCTGGTTCGCGGGCGGTCACACCGATCCGTGGGATCACGTGGAGAACGCGATGGCCCTCACGGCGGCCGGACTGCTGGAACCGGCCCGTGCCGCTTACGACTGGTGTCGTCGGATGCAGCGCCATGATGGCTCCTGGCCCATCCAGATCCGCGCGGGCGTCGTCGAAGACGCCAACAGCGACAGCAACTTCTGCGCCTACATCGCCACCGGCGTATGGCACCATGTGCTGGTCACCGGCGACGAGACCTTCGCTGCCGCGATGTGGCCGGTGGTGCAGCGGGCGATCGACTTCGTCATCGACCTGCAGGTCGGATACGGTGAAATCTGTTGGGCCCGAAGCGAAGCAGGCCTGTTGCCAGAGGCGCTCCTGGCCGGGTGTGCCAGCGTATACCACAGCATCCGCTGCGCGCTGGCACTTGCCGCGCTGATCGGCGAACCGCAGCTGGAATGGGAACTGGCGTTGGGCCGCTTAGGCCATGCGATCGTCGCCCACCCCGAGGTCTTCACCGAAAAGGACCGTTACTCGATGGACTGGTACTACCCCATTCTCGGTAGTGCACTGCGGGGTCCGGCCGCCGAGGCGCGAATTCGGCAGCGGTGGGACGAATTCGTGGTGGGTGGTCTGGGTATTCGCTGTGTGCTCGACCGGCCCTGGGTCACCGGCGCCGAAACGTGCGAACTGGTCATGGCCCTCGATGCCATCGGTCACCGCACGGCGGCGCATCGGCAATTCGCCGCGATGCAGCACCTGCGCGAAGTGGACGGTTCCTACTGGACCGGCCTGGTTTTCGCCGACGGCAAACGGTGGCCCGAGGAACGCACCACCTGGACCGGTGCGGCCATGATTCTGGCGGCCGACGCGTTGTCCGACACCACGCCAGGCAGCGCAATCTTCCGTGGCCACGCGCTGCCGATTGGTCTGCAGACCGACTTCGACTGCGAATGCGTGACTACCGGCCGGTGACCTCGATCGGTTCTCCAGCCCGACCAGCGATGCGTTCCAGCACCCGCAGCGATCCCGTCGCAGCAACCTCCTTAAAGTGGCCGGATTCGATTGCACGACAATAAATCTGATACGGCGCTCGGCCGCCGTCTTTGGGGTCGGGGAACACGTCGTGGATGACGAGTCCGCCGCCGGTGACCACCCACTTCGCCCAGCCGTCAAAGTCCCGGGCGGCAGCGGCCTCGGTGTGGCCTCCGTCGATGAACAGAAACCGCAGCGGCGACCCCCACCCCCGGGCAACGACCGGCGACTTGCCCACTATCGCGACGACGTGGTCGTCGAGTCCGGCGGCATCCAAGGTACGGCGGAAAGTCGGCAGAGTATCGAAGAGTCCGGTGACCTCGTCCACCAACGACGCGTCGTGGAATTCCCACCCGGCTTGATGTTCCTCTGACCCATGGTGATGGTCGATCGTGTAGAGCACACTTGCGGTCAGTTCAGCCGCCGCGCCCAGCAGCAGAGTCGACTTTCCGCAATAGGTACCGATCTCGACTCCGATGCCGCCACCGAAGTAGCGAACCGCGGCGTCGTACAGGGCTCTACCCTCGTCGCTGGGCATGAAGCCCTGCACCTGCTCGGCAAGCGCGAACAGGCGCTCGATCGAGCCGGTGTCGTCATTGCTCATCAGGTGAACTTATCGGTCGCATCGATAGCGCCGACACCGTGGTCACCGTACTTGCTGGACCCCGCGCACCACGGTTCCGGCTGGACAGGCGTCCGACTGCGGAGGCGTCACTCCCCCGACCCGGGGTCAGCCGTGCGGGGATTCCGAAATCTTGCTGTCCGGCTTGCCCACCGTCTGGCAGTACGTCTGCGCCGAGAGACGAGTCGCGGTGATCTCTATTGAGGTGGGTTCAGCGCCGCTCTTGTCCTTGAGCATCTTGCTGACTTCCTCGCTCTGCTTTTTCTCGTCCTGCGTGGTGAAGTCCTTGCATTTGGTGTCGCCACCGGTGTTGATGACCTTTGAGGCCGAACACCCGCTGAACATCAGCGCGGCGATGACAACCATGGCAGGCGCAACCCGCTTCATCATGTGGCCTTTCTGCAGTCGAACTCGTAGGTGTCTATCTATACACCGCGGCGCAAATTCCCAAACGTTCCCAAACCCATACGAGAACCCACTTTCCAGCGGAATAACGGGTCGTTCGCAGAACGTCTCGAACCCGGCCGATGAGTTTCCGGCCTGC
>JAVROZ010000707.1:0-2860 GCA_032162485.1 Mycobacterium sp. | reverse complement strand
CCACCAACACAGTTTGCCGCCTGGCCAGCCGCCCGGTCGGTCTGCCCAGCAGCACCGATTGGCAGATCGCCGATGAACCCGCCGGGAGTCCAGCCGACGGTGAGTTCCTTGTGCGAGTCGAATACCTTTCGGTCGACCCGGCGATGCGCACATGGATGAACGCGGGTCGGTCCTACGTGCCGCCGGTCGAGATCGGCGAGGTGATGCGCGCAGGCGCCATCGGGCGGGTCACCGATTCGCGGCACCCCGATTTCGCGGCCGGCGACGAGGTGTATGGCACGTTCGGGGTGCAGCGCTACGCGGTTTCCGATGGCCGCGATGTGACGCGGGTAGACACCGCCCTAGCGTCGGCGCCGGTGCATCTTGGCGCGCTTGGAATCAGTGGTTTGACGGCCTACTTCGGGTTGCTCGACGTTGGTCGGCCCCAGCCGGGCCAGACCGTCGTCGTTTCGGGCGCAGCCGGTTCGGTGGGCAGCATCGCCGGCCAGATCGCGCGGATCAAGGGGTGCCGATCGGTCGGCATCGCCGGCGGCCAGGACAAGTGCCGCTGGCTGGTCGAAGAGCTCGGATTCGACGCCGCTATCGACTACAAGGCGGGTGACCTGCGAAGGCAGCTGAAAGCGCACGCCCCTAACGGCGTTGACGTCTTCTTCGACAATGTCGGGGGAGACAGCTTGGAGGCCGCCTTGTCGCGGCTGGCTCGGGGCGCGCGTGTCGTCATTTGCGGGGCAATCTCGCAGTACAACGCCGACGGGGTGCCCCGCGGCCCTGCCAACTACATGCAGCTGCTGGTCGCGCGGGCCACCATGACCGGTTTCGTGATCTTCGACTACGCCGACCGGTACAGCGAAGGCGTTGTGCAGCTGGGAGATTGGCTGCGCAGTGGTGAATTGCACTCGCGGGAGCAGATCATCCACGGCGACGTCGGTGACTTTCCCGAGGTCCTCTTGAAGCTGTTTCGCGGTGACAACACCGGCAAATTAGTCCTTGCACTCGACGGTTCTTAGTTTCGTTTGCGCTGCCAGCGGTTAGTCAGTGCCCGACACCTCGGGAGGTTCACATGGGCAAATACAAGGTCGTGGTCGTCGGGACGGATGGATCGGACACGTCATTTCTCGCGGTTGACCGCGCGGGCAAGATCGCGGCCGACTCGGGAGCAAAACTGTTCGTAGCCTCGGCGTTTCTGGACGAGGGCCACGACGGCGGAACCGACCCTGATCAGCCTCGCAACGAGAAATACCGCACCGAGGGCAACGCCCCCGTGTACGAGCTGCTTCGCACCGCCGCCTCGCGGGCCCGTGGGGCCGGTGCCACCGACGTCGAGGAGCGCGCCGTGGAGGGCGCTGCGGTGGAGGCGCTCGTGCAGCTTGCCGAAGACGTCAATGCCGACCTGCTGGTGGTGGGCAATGTCGGGACCAACTCGATCGTCGGAAAGGTCTTGGGTTCTGTTCCGAGGGCGGTTTCGCGCAAGGCAAAGACCGAGGTGCTTGTCGTTGAAACCGACGACTAGGTCTGTCTGAGGGAGCCGGCGCTAGCCCCCGACCGGCGGCCAAATCCGGTGTGACTGCGGATCAACGGTAACGACGCCATTGTTGCGAATCCCGCGGGGGCGTCACACACTGCCGGTACTGCGTTGAGGACCTGCATCGCGGTGGCGACACTGGCCGCCGCGACATGTTCTGCCATCGTGGCCGCGCGGGCGAAGCTGGCCAGCGCAAAAAAGTGGGCACGCATCGAGGGGTCGCCTTCGATCGTCAGGGTCCAGCCGTGTTCGGGTCGCGGCCAGTGCTCGGGGTACTCACCGCCGACCGTCCACAATGCCTCGATCTCGACGAGCGATTCTCCGGCGCGGCGACCCGACCATGTCCATCGCTGCCCGGCGGTGGTGCCGGCGCGTAGCAGATGATCGAAGATCTGATGGTCGGACTTGGCCGGTACCGCTTCCACCGTCGCAACAACCTCATCGATGTCAGCGTCCAATTCGTCGGCCAGGAACCAGACTTGGCTTTCGAACAGCCCGCTGTTGAAGGCCAGGAAATCATTGGCGGTCGGGTTGATCCGCTCGACTGGCTGACCAAAAGCCATGTTGTCGAACGTGATTGATGTGCTTTCGTAGGCGGACCAATCGGCTCGCTCCTGCAGCGTGATCTTGTCGATCGTTCGGCTCATTCCCGACAGCGCCAGCGGCAACACTCCGGACAGGTTGCCGGGATTGAGCCCACTACCGTGCACGGAGCTGTTGCCGGCGTGGCAGGCCGCGGCCAAGCGGTCCCGGTCAACGTGGGGCAGACGATGCGGATGAAATAAAAACGCCGTGGTGGCAACACTTTTGCCGCTGGACAATATCGCGCACACCTCGTCGAGGTCGGCGTTGCGCGGCGTGTACAGCACGCAATCGGCGTCGAGAGCCAGAATTTCGTCGACGTCGGTGGTGGCGACGACGCCGACGGGGTCACGTCCAGCCAGGACGCCGACGTCGAGACCGTCCTTGTCCGCGGAATACACGCGGGCGCCGACAATCTCCATATCGTGTCGGTGATCGAGGATCGAGGTGAGCATTTCGCGCCCGACCGCGCCGGTGCCCCAGACGATGACACGATAGCTCAAGGTCCGGCCGCTATCTGTCGGTCTTGAAGCGGCCGGCGAATCCGCGCAACGGCAGGTCGGCGCTGGTGATGAGGCCCGGGGGAGCGGCGAGGACAGACTTGATCGAGTTGAGCGCGGGCAGACCCGTGACCGTCATGCCGATGGACGCAAAGTTGTCCGGGTTGGACAGATCGACGCCGGGCTTCGGAAAGATCATGTGCTTGTTGTAGATGCAGGGATCGCCCTTGATCTGAGTGATGTAGCAGCCCTTGAT
>JAVROZ010000706.1:0-5720 GCA_032162485.1 Mycobacterium sp. | reverse complement strand
CATCGTCGGTGACGGCGTCGAACGCCCAGGTGGTACGGCTGGCGCCGCCGGTGAGCACCCGCAGATTCTCGATGGCTACCTGTTCGCCCAGGACGGAGCCCAACAGTTCCGTGAGGCTGTCCGGCAGCGTCACCTGTTACCAAACTTGAACAGCCGCTGGGCAACCCGGCGAATCTGAATCTCCTCGGCACCCTCGGTGATCCGGTAGCGGCGGTGGTGGCGGTAGATGTGCTCGAGTTGCTCGTGCCGGCTGTAGCCGATACCGCCGAGCACCTGCATGGCGCGATCGGCCGCGTTGCACACCAGGCGATTTGCTCGGTAGTTAGCCATCGACACTTTGTCGGAGACCTCCATGTGGTGGTTGCGGTCCAACTGCGTGGCCGCGTAGTACACCAACAGTCGCACCATCTGCGCCTCGGTCTGCAGTTCGACCAGGGGCCACTGTACGGCCTGATTCACCGACAGCGGCTTGCCGAATACGATGCGCTCACCGGCATAGGCCACGGCGCGGTCGATGCAGTACTGGGCGGCACCCAGACTGCTGGCCGCCTGACGAATCCTGTTCTCGTGCAAGAACGTCTGGCCCACTTCGAGACCACGGTCCAGCTGGCCGAGCACCGCGTCGTCGGGCACGCGGACGTCTTTCAGTTCCACCTCGCCGTGGTCGGTCGGCATGTTGAACGTCCACCAGTAGTACGGCACGGTGAAGCCGGGGGTGTCCGTCGGCACCAGGAATGCGGAGATGCCGCGCGCCTGTCCCGGTTCACCCGACGTGCGGGCGAACACCAGGTCGTGGGTAGCGCGATGCACACCGGTGTTGAATCGCTTGCCGCCGTTGATCACCCAGTCATCACCGTCGCGAACGGCGGTGGTCTCCAACCAGGTGGCATCCGACCCGTGATTGGGTTCGGTCAGTCCGAACGCCATGGACCGCTCGCCGGTGATGAGCGCCTCGGTCCATTCCTTCTTCTGTGTATCGGTGCCGAACCGGTCCATCATGATGACCTGCGGGAAATTGCCGACGATCGACGATTCGTCCTGCAGGTCGTTGTGCAGCCCAAGCCCTTTGTGCGCCAGGTGTTCCCGGATGACGGCCATGTCGATGTTGCTTCCGTCGCGGCCACCGAATTGCGCAGGCAGGCCGTAGCGCAGCCAGCCTGCCTTATCGGCACGCCTGCGCATCTCACCGAGTAGGTCTTCCCACTCCCGCCGCGGGATACCGTCGTTGTCCCAGTCGGTGCGGGCATTCTCCCGGCGGTGGTCGAAGTACTGGATGTGTTCGCGTTCCAGCGGCTTGATCTCGGTCTCGATGAACTCGTCGATCTCGGCGAGCAGGCCCGGAAGGTGTTCTGGGAGGTCGAAATCCACGTTGATGTTCTCCTCTAGTCGTACCGCTAGAACCCGTACAGCGTCTTTTTCCAAATCCTGGACAGCATGGCAATCGCGTCTTCATCGGTGATGGCGACCCCCAAGTTCGGCCTACCCACGAACACGGTGGTGAAATTCTCGAACAGCAGAGCAATGGCGGCCGCGGTATGTTCCGGGTTGAGTTCGCTTCCGTAGCCCTGCTCCTGGGCCCGGCGGACAGAGGCGGCCACGATGTCCATGCCGAAGCGCCGGAATTCGTTCTGCACCGCGGCAAAGCGCTCCTGAGTGGCCGCGAGCTGAGCCACCGCAATCATGATGCCGATGTTCTGCTTGAACATGCTCCAATAGCCGCTGACGACGGAGCTGAAGAATGCATCGTCGGCCGCAGAGTCGGGCAGGTGCAGGCTCAGCCCGGACGGTGTCACGACATCATGCAGAAACGACTCGGCCAGGGCGGCCAGCAGATCTTCCTTGTCGGTGAAGTAGCGGTAGAACACCGCGGACGATTTCCCGGCGGCCGAGGTGATATCGGCCAGGGTGGTCCCGTGAAAACCCCGCTCGGCGAACAATTTCCGCGCGGCGAGTTCGATGGCCTGGCGGGTCTGTCGGCCTTTGGCGCTCACCAGTTCAGCGGGCATCAGCTTCTGATCCGGTCTCCTGCGCGCAGCAGCGCACTCGGTAGGTCGTGGCCGACAGCCGATTTGGCGACCTGTGCAGCCGCGATGGCCGCCTGCAGATCCACGTCGACCTCGAATCCGCTGTCGGTCAGCAGGTACACCAGGTCCTCGGTCGCGATGTTGCCGGTTGCCCCCGGCGCGAACGGACAACCGCCCAGCCCACCCGCCGAAGCGTCCAGCCGTGTGACACCGGCCGTGACCGCCGCGTAGGCGCTGGCCAACCCGGCGCCGCGGGTGTTGTGGAAGTGGCCGCCCAGCGGCAGGTCTCCGATGACGGAGCGAACCTGCGCGATCAGCGAAGTCACCCGGCCCGGGGTCACGGTGCCGATGGTGTCGGCGATGGAGAACCGGTCTACGCCCTGCTCGCACGCCGCTGCGGCGATGTCGAGGACGCGCTGAGGCGGGGTGGGTCCTTCGAAAGGCGAGTCCCATGCGGTGGCGACGATGACCTCGACCGTGACTTGAGAGCCAGGGGGACCGTCGTGCGCGATGGCGACGATGTCGCCGATCTGGCGGGTGGCCTCGGCACTGGTTCGCCCCACGTTGCGCAGGCTGAATGCATCATCGGCCGCCACCACGTATTCGATCGACCGCAACCCCGCGGCGATGGCCCGCTTGGCGCCGTTGGGACTGGCCACCAGCGCGGAGAATTCGATGCCGGGGAAGTTGTGCAATTCGGCGGCGAGTTCGGCAGCGTCGGCCATCGACGGCACTTTCGATGGGGACACAAACGCCGTGGCCTCCACCTCGCGCACTCCGGTGGCGGCTACTGCGGCCAGCAGTTCCAGCTTGGCCGACAACGGTATTGGTTCCTCGATCTGCAGGCCATCGCGCAGCGACACCTCGCGAATTTGGACGTGGGTCCTCACAACACCTCCTCGGCGACAAACTCGGCGACTTCCTCGGCTGTCTTGCCGAGCAGCCCCGTATAGACGTCCTCGTTGTGCTGTCCCGGGCGCGCGGGGCCGGCAGTGCGGACACCGCCCGGGGATTCCGAGAGCACCGGTACGACGCCCGGTCCCAGCACCTGGCGGCCGATTCTTTCGTCGAAGTGCGGGACCAGCATGCCGCGGGCGCGCAGCTGTGGGTCGTTGACCACCTCGGCGACGGTATTGATGGGTCCGGCGATCACGCCTGCGGTGGAAAGGGTTTCGATGATGTCACCGGGTTGGCGCTCGGCGGCCCAGGCGCCGATGATCTGGTCCAACTCGTCCTGGTTGCGGCCGCGGGCGCCGTGGGTGGCGAACCGGTCGTCGGTGACCAGTTCCGGGCGCCCCATGGCCGTGCACAGACGGGCGAAAACGGTGTCCTGGTTGGCGGCGATCACCACCCACGAGCCGTCGGCACTGCGATAGATGTTCGATGGCGCAATGCCTTCCAAGCGGGTGCCCGAAGGTCCGCGTACCACGCCACCGAAGTCGTAATCCGGGATGGTGGATTCCTGCACGGCCAAACAGGATTCGGTCAGGGCTACGTCGACCACCTGACCGTGCCCGGTCACGCCGCGGCGGTAGAGCGCGGCGAGCGCGCCCTGGGCTCCGAACATGCCGGCCAGGGTGTCGCCCAGGGACAACGCGAGCCGGGGCGGCGGCCCACCGGGAAAGCCGTTGAGGTGACGCAATCCGCTGGCGGCCTCGGCCACCGAGGCGTAGCCGGCCTTGTGTGCGTCGGGTCCGGTCTGTCCGTATCCCGACACCCGGACCAGGATGATGCCCGAATTGCGTTCGCTGAGAACGTCGTAGCCCAGGTTCCACTTCTCCAGCGTGCCGGGACGGAAGTTCTCCACCACGATGTCGGATTTCTCAACGAGTTCGAGAAACAGCTCACGGCCGCGCGGTTTGCGCAGATCGAGCGTGACGCCCCGCTTGTTGCGCGCGTGCACGGTCCAGAAGACGCGATGCCCGTCGACTTCGGCCTGACCCCACGTCCGCAACGGGTCCGGAGCGCCGGGTGGTTCCACCTTGATGACGTCGGCGCCCATGTCGCCGAGCAGACGACCGACGAATGGCCCGGCGATTAACGTGCCGAGTTCGAGCACCCGGACGCCGTCGAGCGCACCGGTTGCGCTCACTCAACACTCGCGAAGTCGTGCCGCACGAGCCAGTCGGTGACGATGTTGACCGCCTCCCGCAACTTGTCGCGCTGATCAGGTCCCGCGTAATAATGTGTCGCGCCGTGGATTTCGTGCATCTCCTTATCGGGGTGCCCGATCGCTTCAAACAACCGACGGGTGTGGCTGGGCGTGCAGGCGTCATCTGCCAGGTTACCGATCACCAACGCCGGGATGGCGATGTCAGGCCCGCACGACACGGCGTCGCCGCGGGCTTCGTCGTAGCTCCACTGCGACAGCCAACCCCGCAGCGTCGAGAAGCGGGCCAGCCCCACCGGGCTCATGTTCACCACCTGGGGATCGCCCAGGTAGCAGGTCCCCGGGACGCGCTCGTTGGGATCGACGGTGGGATCCAGCCAGCGCGGGTCGGCCATGGTGCCGTGCACGACGAAGCCGAACTCGTCATCCGGGCGCTCTGCCTGCTTCAATTCGGCCAGCTTGTCCTTCACCCAGGTGGTGATGCGGCGGTTGCGGTCGATCTGAGCCCGCCGGTAGCGGTCCAGGAATTCCTGGCTGTAGGGCGGCTGGTTTGGGTTGTCCGGGTTGTACAGATCGAGCTCGGGATCGCGCTTGCTGGGATCGGTTTCGTCCAGGATGGATGCGTCAAGCCACTCGGTCAGCGTGCCGTGCCGACTGATGTGCGCGGCCAACAGCATGATTCCGTCGGCGGGCGGCAGGTCGAGCTGCGTCAGGTCGGGCCCGTCGCCCGACGGGCTGGAAGTGATCGTCGGGTGCTGAGCCTGCTGCTGGTAGAACACCGATAGCGAACCGCCGCCGCTCCAGCCGGCCAACACGACGTTGCGGTAGCCCAGTCGGTTCTTGGCGTCCTTGATGCACTCGCCGAGGTCCTCGACCACTTTCTCCATCAGCAGTGCCGAGTCCGTGCCGCGGAATCGGCTGTTGCAGTAGATGACATGATGACCGGCTCGCGCCAGGGCATTGATCATCGGCAGGTACGCGCCGCCGCCGATCGGATGCATGAAGACCAGTACGGTGTCCGACGGCCGGTCCTTCGGCTGAAGTAGATAGCTTTCCAGGACGGTGATCTCGGCGAGGCCGCCGTACACATCCCTGACCCCCGAATTATTCTGGAAGGCAACGAGATAGGGGATCCGGTCGTACTTGTACTTCACCGCTTGTGTCATCAATGCTGTCCTAGGTCGTGTGCCAGTAACTCGGCCGAGGGTGTCAGTCGCCGGCGCGTGTCGATCGCGATCACCTGCCAGTCGACGTGCGAATACTCGTCGAACTTCCGGCGCGCGCGTTCGCGGGCCTTCTCCGGCGCCCCGTGGTGAACCCCTTGTGGCGCATGGGAGATCAGGCCCGGCGGCATCGGGATGCCGTAGAGCGAGCCGCCGTGGAAGAACGCGATCTCGTCGTAGTCGACGTTGCGGTGATACCAGGGCGTGCGTTCGGTTCCGGCCCTACCCTCGGCGGGTTTGGGCAGGAAGTTCATCACATAGACACCGGTCGCCTGCATGAACAGATGCACCGTGGGCGGCAGGTGCATGCTGTCGGACGTCACGACGTTGTAGTCGGCGATGTTGAAGGTGAATGCGAAGTTG